>JBAUVS010000440.1:0-3915 GCA_049583345.1 Woeseiaceae bacterium | reverse complement strand
TTGTTGCAGTTGCAGATGAGGCCGCTGTCGCTGGCGGTGAGCAGCGCCTCGGTCACGCTGTCGAAGATGGCTTCGATCGGCGTCGTCGTGGTCAGCGACTGCGTGATCGTCGCTTCCATGCGGTCGTAGTGCTGGTCGATCAGGCGCAGCAACTCGAGGAAGTCGGGTTTCTCGATGCCCGACTTTTCCGTCGCTTCCTTGATCCTTGCTCGAAGCTCTTTGTGCATCGGCGCGCCAGCCCCGTCCGTGGTAATCGTTGTTATTCCCCGCTGCAGGCTTGCTCCGCGTAGTCGTCCGGCAGCGTGATCACTCTAGACGGGTTGCGCAAACGCTTCTGTGACGCAAATTCAGTTTTTCGAATTTTTAGGGAAATTATTCCCGATCAGTTTCAATAGCTTATGTCAAAAACCTCGAAATCGCTGAGATACAGTTCAGACACGATTCAAGCGCGGGACCGGCAACGCCGATCGATTGAACATAAAGAACACCGGGACATGTCCTTGCGAGCACAGCGAAGCAATCCATGGATTGCGTCGTCGGCCGGAGGCCTCCTCGCAATGACCGGGGACGATCAGTCCTTGCCTTCGAGCACCCGGATCGCGTCGCCGTTCTCGTCCGTGTCGAGCGCGCCGTTCTCAGGCGGAGCCGGCGTCGCCGCGCCGACCTGGATGGGGATCGCCGACACCGTGGACAGGCTGCCGTTCTTCGTCTCGACCGTCGCCGACACATTCAGATACAGGCGGCCTTCCCTGAGCGGGATGACCTGGACCTGTTCACGGACCGGCGGCGCTTCCCGTCTTGCCGCGGCAAGCGTAACAGTCGCCGGCTGGGCCTCGGGGATCTGCAGGGCCGTCGTGTCGTTGACGCGATAGCTGAGCGTGACGTCCGTCGACTCGACGTTGGACGTGATCTCGAGTTCGACCGCGACCGGCTGACCGACGATCGGCGAGCCGATGATCCTGTAGGCGATCTGCACCGGGCCCTTCGGTTTGGTGTCCCGCGCCGTCGCCTGGCCCGGCTCGAAGCTCACTTCCGGCGCAGGGGCGGCGGCGTCGCTGGCGGCCTGGTCGGCCTGGTCCTTGTTGCAGCCTGCGATCGCGACGCCGGCCAGCAACGGAATGATCAATCGCTTCATGTTGTTCACCGTGTGTATGGTATCAGGGCGCCGCCACGAACGAGACGTCGAAGCAGGTTCTCGTCGGGTAGGCTGGATCTGCGTTTGTGTCGTCAAATCGCCAGTCCTCGAGGTCCGCGACGTAGGTCGCGCCGGCCACCAGCGAATTCTGGGTCCTGAACGTCTCCGAATTCTCGTCGGGACTCGTGCCGGCGGCCACGAGCTGGCCCGCGTGGAAGATGTAGATGTCGGGGTCGCTGGCGTCTGTCGAAGCAGGAGGCGGTGGATTAGCACTTACTGTGACGTCGTACTGCCCGGTCATCGGCACCGCGATCCTCAGGAGCCGGCTCTCCGCCAGCTTGTTGCCGTCGCGGGCGCTGCTGTCGAACTCGCTGTTGACGCAGATGTGTAACGCCGGATCGCCGGCGGTGTAATCGGTATACAGGGGCAGGACATCCTGCCCGCCGGCGCCGTTCTGCTCGTTCGTCGCCCAGGCATCGAGACCGGACGCCGTCGTGAAAATCCGGGCGAGCTGGGAATCGAGGAACTGCTGGTCGCCCGAATTCAGCGACGCGCGCAATCCGCTCGCAAACGTGAACAGGGTCGTAAATGCCTGCGTCGTCTTTTCCGGGCCCGTCATGGCCGCGAAGATGGGTCCGAACCCGAGCGAGCCCGGATCGCCGCCTTCGTCGTTGTTGTCGAACAGGTCGTAGATGAAGCGCACGACGCCGATCTCATCGTACCAGCCTTCCGGCGTCCACGAGCCGGTCTCCGCGCCGATGCCGAATCCGGCCGTCGTCCCGGGGACCCCCGTGTCGCAGTACAGCGGATCGCCCAGCGCCATCGCGGCGAAGGCCGTGGCCCAGCCCTCGCCGAACGCCAGGCGCGGATCGAGCACGTCGCCGACCGTGTGCGAGCCGCCGATGGAATCGGACCGCGAGAAGGCGTACTCGAAGTAGTGTCCCCATTCGTGCGCCACGACGTGGTCGTCGAACTCGTCGGGATCGTCCGAGACATCGCCGACCAGGAACAGCGACGGGTTGGCCGTGCCGTCGCCGTCCGGGTCGCTCGTGAAGAACGACGAACCCAGCTCACCGAGATCGATGCTGCCGCTCGTCGCGGCCGTGTCGTTGACGCTCCAGAACGCGTCGAGCGCCGGGAAGTTCGCCGCCGGGTCGTAGGTTTCGACAAAGCGGATGACGGAGTAGATCGTGTCCAGGATCGCGAACGGCGCCGCCGCCCGGTCGCCCGTGTAGCTGCCGCTCGTCGCATCCCAGCCCGTGGTCGCGGTCAGGTTGCGCACCAGCGTACTCGACGTGCCGGTATCGAAATTCGGGCTCTGCACGACATACAGCGGCCGGCTCGTGAGCGCCGGCGGCGAGGCGCTGGCGTCGAAGTTGTCGCGCACCTGGACGTCCCAGCGCGACGAGCCGGCCGTCTTCTCGAGCTCGGCGCGCACCCGCAACCGCACCGTCGTGCTCGCATCGATATTGGCGAACGAATAACCGCCGCTATCGTCCGAGACGGTGGCGCCGAGGACGGCGTTCGAGCCGGCGTCGATCAACTGCACGGTCGCACCGCGGATCGGGCGGACGGCCGGGTTGTCGTAATCGAGGCCGGCGCAGCTGTCGGGGGCGTGCTGCGGGAACTCGTAGCTAACCGTCCCGGATACCGTGACGACCGGCGACGGCTCCGACACCGTGATATTGACCGTGTCCGTGGCACTCACCGTGCCGTCGCTCACCGTCAGCTGGAAGGTCAGGGTCTCCGGCACGCCGGCCGCGACATCGGGGGCTGTGAAACTGGGGGTGGCCGTAGCCGCGTTCGCCAGGGTCACCGGCGTGCCGGCGGTCTGCAGCCACGAATACGTCAGCGTGTCACGATCGGAATCGGTGCCGGAGCCGGCAAGCTGCACGGTGCTGAGCTCGAGGACGTTCTGATCGGCCCCGGCATTCGCCACCGGTGTGTGATTGCCGCCGGAGCCGCCGCCGCCGCAGGCGGCCAGCACCAGCAGGACCAGCGCCGCCAGGCCACGGCCGGATCGCGTCGTCAACGATTTTGCCCTCGCAACTGCCCTCACCGGGCCGCTCCATTGTCACATAATATGTGCGAAACAGGTCCGAATTCGAATGGGCAGTATTGATAAACTTCGAGGTTGGATCGCGCACGGGATTCACAGTTCCGCGCATCGTGCAGGCTACGGATTCAGAGGACGCATGGGACAGAAAAAAGTACTGGTTACAGGCGGCGCGGGTTACATCGGCAGCCACGTGGTCCGGCAGCTCGGCGAGCAGGGCGAGGACGTCATTACGCTGGACAACCTCTCGACCGGCTTCGAGGCGGCGGTCACCGCCGGCGAGCTCGTCATCGGCGACACCGGCGACGCGGCCCTGCTCGAGCGCCTGTTCGCCGGGCACGACATCGGCACGGTCATGCATTTCGCGGCGCACACGATCGTGCCGGAATCCGTCGCCGACCCGCTGAAATACTACGCCAACAACACGGCGAGCAGCTGCACGCTGCTGAAGGCAGCCCGGCGCCACGGCGTCGGGCACGTCGTGTTCTCCTCGACCGCGGCCGTGTACGGCATCCCGCCCGACGGCACCGCGGCCGAAACGACCCCGACCGCCCAGATCAACCCCTACGGCAGCTCCAAGCTGATGACCGAGTGGATGCTGCGCGATCTCGCGGCGGCCGGCGGCCCGTCCTACGTCGCCCTGCGCTATTTCAACGTCGCCGGCTGCGAACCGGAGGGCCGCATCGGCCAGTCCACGCCGAAGGCCACCCTGCTGGTCAAGGTC
>JBAUVS010000439.1:0-1500 GCA_049583345.1 Woeseiaceae bacterium | reverse complement strand
GGCCGGTGGCGAACAGCGGAAGCGACCCTGCATTTGCTGAGTCTCGCAGGCGGCTGGCCCGGTGCATTGATCGCCCAGCAGACACTGCGGCACAAATCAAAGAAGGGCTCCTTCCGCGTGGCCCTCTGGTTCACGGTGGTCGTGAACTGCTCGGCGCTCGCCTGGCTGTATTCGGAAAGCGGCAGGGGCGTGTTGGAAATACTGACGAAAGGTATCTAGCGTGTCGTTGCCAGCCAGGTCATCCCCCAGGCCAGCTGCGCATTCGATGCCGTACCGATAATCAGGACCGCATGCACGAACAAGGTCACGTCGCCCCAGACGATCAATACCGGCAACAAAAAGAAGAACAAGGCCATCGCGAAACGACCGAATTGATAGTGCGGCACGACCCGTTTCGGATGCCGTGCCCGCATCGCGATCATGTAGACCTCGAGCGCGACGAGGATCGGCAGGTACGGCAGCCAGTACTTCTGGATGAAGCCCGGCACCAGCAGCCAGATCCACAACACCGTCATCACGCGGAACACGATGTCGGCGATGCCGTCGAGATCCGTGCCGGTCTTCGGCGGCGCCGCGCGGCGGGCGAACACGCCGTCGAAATAGTCCGTGAGCGCCCCGGCGATGTAGAGTGCGAACACCCACCACTCGAGCCCGATCCAGGCCAGGATCGTGATGGGCACGACGCTGGCGATGCGAAGCCAGGTCAGGGAATCGGCAATTCTGCGTGCGGTTTGCCGGTTCACGACGACGCCTGTAAGGATCCCGGCGCAATACGCTACCACCTTCGCTCGACGCCCACGACCCGGCCGGCCGCAAGGCAGCGCGCCGGTCACAGTCGTTGAGACATAACGCGTGACCGACTCGTCGGTTTGAAACGTGATTCAGCGCGCCGACGCCCGTATCAATCCCTGCCAGACTACTCGCGTGTGGCCGTAACCGGAGGTCGCGATCATGAAACACCGACAGCAGGGTTTCACGCTCATCGAGTTGATGATCGTCGTGGCGATCATCGGCATCCTTGCCGCGCTCGCGATCCCGGCCTACCAGGACTACACGATCCGCAGCCAGATTGCCGAAGGCCTGCAGATCGTCGGCAGCGCCAAGATCTCCGCGAGCGAGTTTTACCAGGACAGGGGCAATTTCGCGACGACCAACACGATGGCCGGCCTCTCGGCGCCCGCCACCATCCAGGGCAACTACGTCACCCAGGTGGCGCTCGGCGCCGGCGGTGCGATCCAGGTGACCTTCGGCAACGACGCCAACGCGAAGATCGCCGGCGCGGTGCTGACCTTCACGCCTACCGACAACCAGGGCAGTATCAGCTGGGTCTGCAACGGCGACGCGGCGCTGCCGAACAAGTATCTGCCGAATGCGTGCAGGACTTGATTTGCAGTTCCTTGTGGATTGCTTCGTCGCTTCGCTCCTCGCAATGACGCGGGATACAAGACGCTCCTCGCGATGACGCGGGATACAGGACGCTCCTCGCGATGACGCGGGATA
>JBAUVS010000438.1:0-8596 GCA_049583345.1 Woeseiaceae bacterium | reverse complement strand
AGCATCGAGAACAATCGCTGGCGTCTCTGGCAGGGGCTCCTCACCTGCGACCCGCAGGTATTGCGGTCCGCCGCCGGGACGGCGACCGACCGCGAGGTGAAGGCCTGGCTGACGCTGAGCGCCCTGGCGGCCTCCACCGGTCGGCAGGGTATCGGGTGGGTGAACGGCGCGGTGCGCTGGCGGCAGGCGAACCCGCACCATCCGGCGCTGCTGATCGCAGATCGCCTGCAACTCCCTGACGCACTCAGCGTGGACTATCCGCGCAACATCGCCCTGCTCCTGCCGCTTTCGGGGCGCACCGCGCCGGCCGGACTCGCCATCCAGAACGGCTTCATGGGTGCCTACTTTTCGACGTCGGCGGCGCTCGAGGAGAAGCAGACCGTGCGCGTATACGACGTCAATGCCGAAGGCGGGGCGAGCGCGGCGTATTCGGCGGCGGTCGCAGACGGCGCCGAGTTCGTCATCGGCCCTCTGCTGCGCGACAGCGTGACCGCACTCGCGAACGATATCCTGGTGCCGGTACCGGTGCTGACGCTGAACTACCTGCCCGACGACGTGCTGGCTCCGCCGGGCCTTTATCAATTCGCCCTCGCCCCGGAAGACGAGGCCGCCTCCGCGGCAGACCGGGCGATGGCCGACGGTCTTTCGCGAGCGGTCGCGCTGGTACCGAACAACGATTGGGGGCGCAGGGTCCTGGCGAGTTTCAGCAACGAATTCCGCGCGCTCGGCGGCACGGTGCTCGATTATCGGGCTTACACCCCGGGGATGCAGGATTTCTCCAACACGATCGAAGACCTGATGGGCCTGACCGGCAGCGTCAATCGCTACCAGCGTCTGCGCGCCAATATCGGCGGACCGCTGCAGTACGATCCGCGGCGACGCCAGGACAGCGACCTGATCTTCCTTGCCGCTGACGCACCGGCGGGGCGGTTGCTGAAGGCGCAGCTCAAGTTCCACTATTCGGGCGATCTCCCGGTGTATTCGACCTCGTCGATCTATGCCATGGACGGCCGCCCGAACACCGACCTGAACGGCGTCATGTTCGACGATACGCCGTGGATCATCTCGCCGCAGAACTGGATACAACAGCTCCCGGCACTGTACGACAAGTACTGGCCCGAGGAACGCCGGCTCGGACGATTGCACGCGATGGGCTTCGATGCCTATCACCTGATCGCCGCCCTGTTCGAGGCGCACACGGAATCGATGCCCGAGATCGACGGCGCCACGGGCCGCCTCTACCTCGATCGGGACGGTCGCGTACACCGCCGGCTGGCGTGGGCGCAGTTCCAGCACGGCGAACCGGTCGCGTTGCCCGACACTGAACTTCCGACGGAAGGACCGATCCGCGACATCAGCGGCGCGCCGGAAGAACAGGCGCCGGATTCCGACGACACGTGGTACGAAGAAACGCCAAAGCAGTAGGAACGCAGGCAGAACTCGCCGCCCTCGCATTCCTCGAGCGCAACGGAATGCGTTGTATCCGGCGCAATTTCCACAGCCGGCTGGGCGAGATCGATCTCGTGATGCAGGACGAGGATTGCCTCGTATTTGTCGAAGTGCGGTATCGGTCGAGTGAACGCTTCACGCGTGCGAGCCTGACGGTGGACCGCCGCAAGCAACGCAAGATTATCCGCGCCGCGGCGCTGTTCCTCACCCGGGACTCACGTTACTCGCGCGGTGCCGTGCGTTTCGACGTGGTCGCGATACACAAGGGCAAAGACCACGAGGACGAGGTGGAATGGATCCGGGACGCGTTCCGCCCCGACGAACAAAGTTGGTGATCGGCGGCCGAAGTTCTACTTGACGAGCGTCAAATGCGGGCGCCTGGGCCGGGATTCTTCAGGGTCGTCGGCGACCGGCGTCGCTACGGCTTCCGCATCGTGCGAGAAGATCATGCCCTGTCCGGTCTCCCGCGCGTAGATGCCGAGGACCGACTTCATCGGTACCCAGACATCGTACGGGACCCCCGAGAAACGCGCCCGGAAGCTGACCGCAGTATTCGTCAACTTGAGATTGTGTGCCGCAGACTCACTGATGTTGAGTATGATGCGGCCGTCCTTGACATGCTCGCGCGGAACATTGACGCCATCGACTGCGGCATCGACAACAATGTGCGGTGTATGGCCGTTATCCGCCATCCACTCATGCATCGCCCGAATGAGATACGGCCTTTTCGAACGGCTGGGAATGCTCAAAACCCCGGATTCCTTGGCTTCTTTTCCGTCGTAGCTTACCACTGTTTCGGCCGCCTGAGCGCATCGTGACATAACGCGGACAGGTGCGGCGACGCAGGGCTCCGCCCGAGCCTTTTCGACTGCCGTTACAGGCGCATTTCCTGTTCGAGCTCGGTGAGACTCTGGCGGAAAGAACGGCGCGCAAAGACGCGCGTCATGTAGTCTTCGATAGCTTCGGCCTTGCCCCCCAGCTCGATACCATAATGCGGGAGGCGCCAGAGAATCGGCGCGATGCTCGCATCGACGAGCGAGAACTCGTCGCTCAGAAAGAACGGCTTCGGGGCGAACAGCTCGGCGCTCTGCATGATGCTTTCCCTGAGGAGCTTGCGCGACTTGCTGCTCAGTTTGCCGTCTCCGCTGGTTTCGGCTTCTTCGGCGAGCGAGTACCAGTCGGTCTCGATACGGAACAGCGCGAGGCGGAACTGCGCTCGCATGACCGGATCGACAGGCATCAGCGGCGGATGCGGGAAGCGCTCGTCGAGATACTCGATGATGACACGCGAGTCGTAGAGGGTCAGGTCGCGATCGACCAGCGTCGGAACCGTATGATAGGGATTGAGGTCCATCAGGTCCTCGGGCAGGTCCGGCCCGACGACGTTGGCGATGTCGATGTTGATGTTCTTTTCGGCCAGGACCAGCCGCGTCCGATGACTGTGGATGTCCGTCGGACGCGAGAACAACGTCATGACGGAGCGCCTGTTTGCGATTACCGCCATCACTTTACGTCCTTCCATATCTGTTTCTTCAGCATGGAAGCGATGATGAAGAACACGCCGAGGAACATCAGCACCCAGACGCCGAGCTTGCGACGCTCGGCACGGATCGGTTCCGAGATGTATGCGAGGAAGTTCACCGTATCGCGTACGAAGGCATCGTAGTCCTTCTCGTCGAGTTGACCGGGGATCTTCTGTTCGAAATGCTCGAACTTCTTCTCCGTCGCGCCTTCCACCGTGTGTTCCGTGAACACGGCATCCTGGTAGCCCTGCAATTTCCATAACACGTCCGGCATGGCGGTGCTTGGCAGCACGATATTGTTGACGCCCGTCGGCCTGGAAGGATCGATGTAGAAGCTCTTGAGGAACGTGTAGATGTAGTCGGCGCCCTTGGCGCGCGCCATCAGGGACAGGTCCGGCGGTGCCTTGCCGTACCATCGCGTTGCATCCTCGGGCTTCATCGACGCATTGATTGTCTCGAAGGTCTTGTCGGCATTGAACATCAGGTTCTTGATGAGCTGCTCGTCGGATAACTCCAGGCGCTTGCCGATCGTGTTGAAGCGCACGTACCGCGCCGAATGACAACCCGAACAATAATTCATGAAGTTCCTCGCGCCGCGCTGCAGCGAGGCTATGTTACCCGGGTCGATGTCAGCCTTCTCGAGCTTGACCTCGGGCCCGATCGCCAGCGATTCCGTCGCGATCAGCAGTGCCGCGAGTGCACACGCCCATTTCCACTTAGTCATGGTATCTCACCCTGTCCGGCACCGGCTTCGTCTTGTCGATCGCCGTGTAGTACGGCATCAACAGGAAGAAAGCGAAATACACGAGTGCGAAGATCCTGGCGATGACAACGTAAATGCCGCCGGCTGGCTGCGTCCCCAGCCAGCCGAGCACCAGGAAACTGATCGCGAAACAGGCAAGCGCCGTCTTGTAGATCCAGCCCCGGTAGCGTATGGACTTCACGCGGGCCCGATCGAGCCAGGGCAGGAACAGGGGAAAGAGCACCGCGCAGGCCATCAGGAAGGCACCCCACATCTTGCTCGGCACCGCGCGCAGGATCGCGTAGAACGGCGTGAAGTACCAGACGGGGGCGATATGTTCGGGCGTCGCGGTCAGGTTGGCCGGCTCGAAATTGAAATGCTCGAGGAAATAGCCGCCCATGTCGGGCGCGAAGAACACGACCGCCGAGAAGATCATCAGGAAGACGATGACGCCGACGAGGTCCTTGCTGGTGTGATACGGATGGAAAGCGACGCCGTCGAGCGGCACGCCGTCGGCGCCTTTGTGTTCCTTGATCTCGATGCCGTCCGGGTTGTTGGAGCCGACCTCGTGCAGGGCGACGATGTGCACGAAGACGAGCCCTACAAGCGCGAGCGGCAGCGCGATCACGTGCAGCGCGAAAAACCGGTTCAACGTGATGTCGGAGATCGAGTAGTCGCCGCGGATGTACTCGACGAGCGCATCGCCGAACTTCGGGATCGCGCCGAACAACGAGATGATCACCTGTGCACCCCAGTACGACATCTGTCCCCAGGGCAAGAGGTAGCCGGCGAACGCCTCGGCCATCAGCACGAAGAAGATCAGCATGCCGATGATCCAGATCAGCTCACGCGGTTTCTTGTAGGAGCCGTACAGCAGGCCGCGGAACATATGCAGGTATACGACGATGAAGAAGAACGAGGCGCCGGTCGAATGCATGTAGCGAATGAGCCAGCCCCAGTCGACGTCGCGCATGATGTACTCGACGGACGCGAAGGCCTCCGACGCGGACGGCTTGTAGTTCATCGTCAGGAAGATACCCGTAAGCAGCTGGATCACCAGCACGACGATTGCCAGTACGCCGAAAATGTACCAGACGTTGAAATTCTTCGAGGCGTAGTATTCGGTCGCGTGGTACCTGATCGTCTCCGTGAGCGGGAAACGATCGTCGATCCACTTCAGCAATCCGCCGCGGCGCCTGCCGACTTCTGCTTCGACTCTCGCCATCATGCTGCTCCCGTGTCCTGCCCGATCAGGATGAGATCGTCCCGCACGAACCGGTACGGCGGGATATTGAGATTCAACGGTGCCGGCACGCCCTTGAAGACGCGCCCGGACAGGTCGAACTTCGAGCCGTGACACGGGCAGAAGAACCCGCCGGGCCAGTTGTCACCCGGCCGCGGTTCGAAGTCCTTGAGCGGCGCACAACCCAGATGCGTGCAGCGGCCTTCGACGACGAGCCAGGCCGGCTTGACCGATCGATATTCGTTCTGTGCGTACGACGGCTGTTGTGTGGTCTCCTTCGAAGCCGGATCCCGCAGTTCGTCATTGTGACCCTCGATGTGCGCGAGCATCTCCTTGCTACGGTGCAGGACGTAAATCAACTTGCCGCGCCAGATCACTTTCGCCATCTCGCCGGGCTCCAGCGAGCCGACGGGAACTTCGACGGGAGCACCGAGTGCCTGGGCTCTGGCACTGGGTTTCAGGGACGCGAAGAACGGGATTGCCGCCAGGCCGACGCCGGCGACCCCGGTCACGGCAGTTGCTACGGTTAGAAAATGACGTCTGTTGCGATTGATGCGGTCAACGTCGTCTTCGTTCATCAGGCACTCCCATACGCCCGGCCGAATAAAGGGTGCTCCGAATGCCTCTTTATCAGCACGTTTTTATGCTTTGTTTCGATACTGGTAGATTTGCAGCAGGCCCGGTTTGGCGTCAGGATGGCGTCGGGTCCGGGACGTCGTGCGGAACCAGTCGCGCATTATACACAGGGCACGCCGGGATTAGCTACCTGACGGCAGTTTATTCTTTATTCTCAAGGGATTACGGTTGGCCGCGCTGAAATCGGCATTGTTGTTCATTCTGCAGTCGATCGTCGTCGGTCTGGCCGTTGCGTTCCTCATCGTGATACTCAGACCCGAATTGTTGCCGGTCACCGGCAACAGCGCGCCGGCGAGTTACGCAGACGCGGTCGAGAAAAGCGCATCCGCCGTGGCCAGCGTGACGACGAAGCGCCTCGTCGAGACCAGTGGCGCACAGGACGAGCGACGACGCTTCCGCGTGGAGACGAGCTACGGTTCGGCAGTCGCGATCGACCCGCAGGGCTTTCTCGTCACCAACTATCACGTCGTGGCCCAGGCAGCCGAGATCACCGTCCAGCTCTCCGACGGGCGGCAGACGATACCGCAACTGATCGGCGTCGATGCCGAAACCGACCTCGCGCTGCTCAAGGTCGACCTCGGAACGATCCCGGCCGTCAGCCTCGGCAATTCGGACAGAGTCCGGATCGGAGACGTCGTGCTCGCGATCGGCAACCCATACGGCCTGACCAAGTCTGTCACTCAGGGCATCGTCAGCGGCACGGGACGCGGTGTCCCGAACCTCACGACATTCGCGGACTTTATCCAGACCGACGCGGCAATCAATGCGGGCAATTCCGGCGGCGCGCTGGTGAATACCGACGGCGAACTCGTCGGCATCAACACGGCGGTACTCGCCCAGGATGTCCGCACCGAGGGGATCAGCTTCGCCATACCGGTGGATCTCGTGCGCGGAGTCATCACGGAGATCCGGGAGCACGGACGCGTCATCCGCGGCTGGCTGGGCCTCATCCCGGACGACATGACGACAGCCGAGCGGAGTTCTCACGGCATCGAACGCAATGTCGGAATTCTCCTCAGCGAAGTGGTCAAGGACGGACCCGCCGACAAGGCGCATCTGCAGGTGGGCGACGTCATCACGGCCATCAACGGTGAATCGATCTCCGATTCCAACCAGGCCCGGCTGCTGGTCGCCCGCATCACGCCCGGGGAGGAGATCGACATCACCGGCATCCGGGACGGCAAGGAATTCGACACCACGCTCATCGCCGCCGAACGTCCCGGCGCCCCGGATTGACCCCGGAGCCGATAGCGGACCTAAAAGGCGGCAAGCGCCGCTCCTAAAGCCTTGGCACGCGGCGAATCGTGGCGCCGAGCTGGTGCAGCTTCTCTTCGATGCGCTCGTAGCCGCGATCGACATGGTAAATGCGATCGACGAGCGTCTCGCCCTGGGCGGCGAGGCCCGCGAGTACGAGGCTCGCCGAGGCACGCAGGTCCGTCGCCATGACCGGCGCGGCGGTCAGCTTGCGTCGGCCCGTGCAGATGGCCGTATTGCCTTCGAGCTGGATGTCGGCGCCCATGCGCTGCAGCTCGAGGACGTGCTGGAAGCGATTCTCGAATACGGTCTCGGTGATCGTGCCGACACCTTTGGCGATGGAGTTCATCGCGCAGAACTGCGCCTGCATGTCGGTGGGGAACGCGGGGTACGGCGCGGTACGCACATCGACGGCTTCGGGACGCCTGCCTTGCATGTCGAGGTCGATCCAGTCCTCGCCGGTCGTGACCCGGGCGCCGGCCTCGGTCAGCTTGATCAACACCGCATCCAGCGTGTCAGGCGCCGCGTTGGTGACGCGGATATGGCCGCCGGTCATCGCCGCCGCGACCAGGTAGGTGCCCGTCTCGATCCGATCCGGGAGTACGGCGTAGTCGGTGCCACCCAGTTCGTCCACGCCCTGGACCGAAATCGTACCGGTACCCGCGCCTTCGATACGGGCACCCATTCCGGACAGGAACCGCGCGAGATCGGCGACCTCCGGTTCCCGCGCCGCGTTTTCCAGCACGGTTTCGCCTTTCGCGAGAACGGCAGCCATGAGCAGGTTCTCGGTGCCGGTCACGGTAACCGTGTCGAACACGATATGCGCACCGTGCAGCCGCCGCGCACGTGCCTTGATGAAGCCGTTCTCGACCTCGACCCGTGCGCCCATCGCCTGCAGACCGGCAACGTGGAGATTTACCGGCCGGGCGCCGATCGCGCAGCCCCCCGGGAGGGACACGTCCGCCTCGCCGTAACGCGCCACGAGCGGCCCGAGCACGAGGATGGAGGCACGCATCGTCTTGACGAGCTCATAGGGCGCTTCCCGGCGATCGACCGTCCCGCAATCGACGACAAGGTTCATGGTTTCGTCGACGGTTACTTCGGCACCCATTATCTGCAACAACGAGATGGTCGTGGTCACGTCCTTGAGGTGCGGCACGTTGCGAACGGTAACCGGTGCGGTCGTCAATAACGTGCCCGCCAGGATCGGCAGGGCCGCGTTCTTCGCACCCGAGATCGTGATCTTGCCGTCGAGTCGGGTGCCGCCTTTTATGAGCAACTTGTCCACGGCCTTTTATCCGCCGGGTTTCGCGCGGTACTCGTCCGGCGTCAGTGCGCGTATCGAGATCGCGTGGATCTCGTTGCCCACGAGCGTCCCGAGCGTCTTGTAGACGAGCTGATGGCGTGCGATCGGCTTGACGCCGGCAAACTCGGACGCAACGACGAGCGCTTCGAAGTGCGTGTTGTCGGGGCTCGTAACCCTGACTTCGGCGTCGGTGAACGCAGCTTCGATCAGGCCCCGGATCTGTTCTGGGTTCATGGCTGGGATATGTTACCTGAAGAGTCGGGCCGCGCAGTGTACCGGGAAAGCGGGGGCTCCCCAACGCTTTGTGGGTATTGTGTATGATACCCGGTCCGAATCGGGCTCGGGAATGGGATGATCTGATACGCTCGAACTTCGGTCCCCGGGGACTCTTCGAAGACCATGATGCTTGGCAATACTCTCGAACTCGTTGCCGGTCTGCTGCT
>JBAUVS010000437.1:0-3501 GCA_049583345.1 Woeseiaceae bacterium | reverse complement strand
GACTTCGGCTGTCCAGCCGGGCGCCTCGTCGCCGCGGCCGATTGCGGCGAGCGTCCCGACGATGTTGCGAACCATGTGTTGCAGGAAGGCATTCGCCGTCACGCCGATCGTCAGCCAATCGCCGTCGCGCACGACATCGAGCGCGGTGACCTCGCGGATGGCCGTTCGGGACTGGCAGCCGGCCGCGCGGTATGCCGAGAAGTCGTGTTCGCCGATGAGCGCGCCGGCGGCATCCTGCATCCGCCGGGCATCGAGCGGCTCGTGGACCCACCAGGCGCGATGCCGATGCAGCGCCGAGCGCTGCAGACGATTCAGGATCCGGTACTCGTAGCGCCGCGATGTGGCCGTGTAGCGCGCGTGAAAATCGTCGGCGACCGGTTTCGCCCACGTCACGCAGATATCGTCGGGGAGATTGCTGTTTGTGCCGAGCAGCCAGCTGCGCGGCGTGCGCTCGCTGTGGGTGTCGAAATGCGCGACCTGGCCGGTCGCGTGCACGCCGGCGTCGGTGCGCCCGGCGCAGACGGCTTCGATCGGGTGGTCGGCGACGCGGGACAGCGCTTCCTCGAGCCGTTGCTGGATGCCGATGCCGCTGGTCTGGCGCTGCCAGCCGTTGTACCCGGTACCGTCGTACTCGATGCCGATGGCGATGCGCATGTCGTGGTGGCGCGGCCGCGGGATCCGGCGCGGTACCCCGACGCCTGCCGATGATCAGCCGGGCAGCGAATCGAGCAGTTGCTGGGCCTGCTGGCGTTGCGCTTCGTCACCCTCGTCGAGGACTTCCTCGAGGATCGAACGGGCACCGCTCGGATCGCCCATGTCGACGTAGGCACGTGCCAGGTCGAGCTTGGTGCCCACCTCGGTCATCGTGCGCGCGTCGTGCAGGTCGTCGTCGAGGTCTTCCGGCCCGAGCGACATGGTGGCCGCGTCTTCCTCGTCGTCCCCCGCATGCCCCGGCCGCGGCTGCTCGACCGTCGCGTCGTCGCGGACCTGCTCCACCGTATCGCCGGCGGCCTCGCTCACCTTGAGCGCGGCGGTGAGGTCGTCCAGATCGAGGTCCACATCGGTGCTCGCGATGGCCGGCATCTCGCCGGTCTCGTCCAGTTCCATGCTGCCGGTGAACGTATCCTTCGGCAGCGCCTCGGTCTTGGCGAAGTCGAAATCCTCGGAATCGTCGTCGTCCAGACTCGCGAGCATTGTCTCCTGATCGTCGCCGAGCACATCGTCGGAGTCCTCGTCGCCGTAGTCCGACGCCAGCAGGGTCGCGTCCTCGTCGGACAGTTCCGCGCCGGCATCGCTCGTCGTGTCGACCGCGAGATCGGAACTCAGCACCTGCGTCATGCCGGTCGCATCGAGCAGGTTGTCCTCCGCCTGCCGATTGATGCCCGTGTCGTCGAGAGACGCGTTACGGCCCGTGTCGTCGCTGCCGAGCGCTTCCTGCAGCCCGGTCGCGTCCTCGTCGACCTCGAGATTGCGGCCGGTCTCGGCGGCCGAATCCGCAAGTTCGGCGTTGATGCCGGTATCCGAGAGCGCCTCGGTCTCGCTCGTCGCATCGAGATCGTCCAGCGAGGCGAATTCGGTCTCGCCGAGGCCGTCGATGTCGAGTCCGAGGTCGTCGAGGTTGATCTCGGCCGTGTGATCGCTGCCCGGGCCACCGTCTTCGTCGGCTCCGCCGAAGGTGGACTCGTCGATCGACGGCAGTTCCGCCGTGCCCGACATCGCATCGAACTGTTCTTCGATCGTCGGCGATTCCAGCGTCGACTCGATCGACGGCATCTCGGACGTACGATCGTCGGTCCGCATTTCGCGCGTCACGTCCGTGTCCGAAGACATCTCCCGGGTCACGTCCGTGTCGGCCGTCTCGACCGTCTCGTCGCCGGAGTCGACGAAGAAATCGATCTCGTCGTCACCGCCGCCGGCCGCGTCGCCGCTGCCAAAATCAACGAACTCGTCCGCCTCCGAGTCGGCCACGAGTTCCATGTCCAGCTTTCCGGTATCGCGCAGATCGCCCTCGTCGAAGGCCAGGTCGACGGCCTTGGAGGCGCCCTTGCCGACGGCGCCGGCGAACAGCTTGTCGTCCCCGGCGATCTGCTGGCCCATGATCACGATCTTGTCCCAGTCGTCGCTGTCGCCCTCGCCGACTGCCGACTTGAGGCGGCGCGCCGCGTCGATGAACGCGTCCCGGTTGCCCCATACGAAATAGATCTCGCACAGCTTGGTCAGCAGGTCCGGGCGCTTCGGTTCCACTTCGAGCGCACCGTTGACGAGGTCCGCCGCCTGATCGTACAGGCCGTAGGCCATGTGGAAGTCGGCTTCGGCGATCGGATCGGACTGATCCAGGTTGATCGCCGTCTCGCTGCTGAAGGTATCCTCGAGAGAGCCGAAACTCCCCGTCTCATCCTTTGCGCCGGCGTCCTCATCGAAGGAGGGCGGCGGCGTGACGACGGTCTTCTCGACGTCGGCGCGCCGTGCCTTGGAATCCTGCTCGACGACGACGATCGACTCGTCGTCGGCTTCCAGCGCGCGCATGCCGCCCGTCGCCGAGAGGTCGTCGGCCATCTCGTCGGCATCCAGCGGCTGCCAGGAGTCGACGTCCTCGTCGTCGCCGCCACCGCGGCGCATCATCCAGAACAGCAGCGCCGCGACGATCGCGAGAGCGATAATGATGATCATCCAGTAGCTCTTCAACAGGTCCATCGCCTGGTCGACGAGTCCCGGTTTGGCTTGCTCCGTGTGGATGACCTGCGACGGCGGCGCCTGTTCGGCCGGCTGCTCGGCGGGCTGCTCGGCCGCCTCGCCCGCGGCTTCCTCACCCTCCGCGGCAGGCGTCTCCTCGCCCTGTTCGGCCTTGATCTCGCCCAGCTCGGGTGCCTGTTCGGCTTCCCCGGCGGCCGGCTGCTCGCTGATCTCGCCGCGGATTCGCGCCAGCTCCGCCCTCAGCGCCGCCAGCTCGTTATTGCGGATCTGCAGCAACGACTGCTGCTGCGGCGGCTCCTCGGCCTCGATCTCGGCGATTCGCTTCTCGATTTCGTCCTCGCGGGACATCGGCTGCGCCGGGGTCTCGGCTTGTTCACCGGCCTCGGCTTCGGGTTCGGGCTCCGCCTGCCCTGCCGGGGCCGCGCCGGCCGTCTCGGCTTCGAATCCCTGGTCGGGCGGCACCAGCGTCAGGCTCGGCTTGGTCTCCGTCTCGGTCGCTGCCGGCGCCGCCGCGCCACCGCGCCAGGCGTCGTTCTGGCGCCTGGCTTCGGCGAGCGCGTCGCCGCGATCGATGCGGAAGATATCGTCCGCACTCGGGATCCGCAGCCGCGAGCCGGCCCGCAGGATATTGATGTTGCCCCCGAAGGCCTCCGGATTGGCCTGGAAAATCGCCATCATCGTCTGGTTCATCGTCAGGCGGCTGTCGGGACGCACGCGCTGAGCGATGCTCCAGAGCGTGTCGTGGCGTTCCACGACCACCTCACCGCCGGCGCTCGTCTCGAACGGCGCCTGTGCCTGCTCCGTCGG
>JBAUVS010000436.1:0-1789 GCA_049583345.1 Woeseiaceae bacterium | reverse complement strand
GATCAGCGGCAGGCCGCGCCCCTCGTGGCCCGGGTGCGACGGCAACTCCGCGGCGGGCGTGCGGGCTTTGCCGAGATCGTGCACGAGCACCGCGAAGCGCACCTCCAGGTCGGGGCTCAGTTTGCCGGCCTCGGCGAGCGCCATCAATGTGTGCAGCCCCGCGTCGATCTCCGGATGCCAGGCCTGGGGCTGCGGCACGCCGAACAGCGCGTCGAGTTCCGGGAACACCACGCGCAGCGCGCCGCAACTCCTGAGCGCTTCGAAAAAGAGCCGGGGATCGGGGCCGGCCAGGGCCTCGGCCGCCTCTTTCCAGACGCGATCCGGCACGAGCGCGTCCGCTTCCCCGGCGGCTACCATCTTGCGCATCAGGTTGCGGGACTGCGGTGCGATCCGGAAGCCGAGCCCCGCGAACCGTGCAGCGAACCGGGCGGCTCGCAGGATGCGTACCGGATCTTCGGCGAAGGCGTCGGAGACGTGCCGCAACAGGCGACGGTCGAGGTCACGCTGGCCGCCGTAGGGGTCGATGATGCGGCCGTCTGCGTCCCTGGCGAGCGCATTGATCGTGAGATCCCTGCGGCCGAGGTCCTGCTCGATCGTGACGTCCGGGGAAGTATCGAACCGGAAACCGTGGTAGCCGGGTGCCGTCTTGCGCTCGGTCCTCGCGAGTGCGTATTCCTCCCCGGTCTCGGGATGCAGGAACACCGGGAAGTCCTTGCCGACCTGCCGGTATCCCCTGTCGATCAGTTCTTCGGGCGTCGCGCCGACGACGCACCAGTCCCGTTCCTTCACGGGCAGACCGAGCTGTTCGTCACGAACCGCACCACCGACGAGGTACACTTGCATCGGCCGATTCTAGCAAACGGTACCGCCGATCATTTCGATGCTTGTACCCTGTCTCCGCGTCGCCGTCCTGACCTGCCTTTGTGCGGCGACCGGCGGTTGCTACTACCTGCAGGCCGCTCACGGCCAATACGAGCTGATGCGAGCCAGGGAACCCATCGACCAGGTCCTCGATGCCCGGGCGACGCCGCCCGAGCTCGCCCACCGCCTGCGCCTGGTGGAGCAGGCGCGTGATTTCTCGGTCAGCGAACTCGGCCTTCCCGACAACGACAGCTATCGCAGCTACGCCGACATCGGCCGTGATTACGTCGTCTGGAACGTGTTCGCGGCGCCGGAATTCTCGCTCGACGCGAAGACCTGGTGCTTCCCGGTGGCCGGCTGCGTCGGGTACCGCGGTTATTTCTCCGAGGCATCGGCGCACCGCGAGGCGGCCGATCTCGCGGCACACGGCGACGACGTGGCGGTCATCGGGGTCGCTGCCTATTCGACACTCGGTCGGTTCAGCGACCCCGTGCTCAACACGATGATGCACTGGGGAGACGTCGAGCTGGTCGCCGTGATGTTCCACGAACTGGCGCACCAGCTCATCTACGTCAAGGGCCAGACGACCTTTAACGAATCCTTCGCCACGGCCGTCGAGGAGTTCGGCATCGAGCGCTGGCTGGCGACACATGGCAGCGAGGAAGAGCTCGCGAATTATCGCGCCGGCAAGGCCTTGCGGCAGGAGTTGTCGCGGCTCGCGGAAGCGGCGGGCATCGACCTGCAGGCGATCTACAAGGCGGAGATCCCGGCAGACCGCATGCGTGAGCACAAGCGAGACCGGTTCGCAAGGCTCGGCGCCGACATGCACGATGCCTTCACGCGCGCCGGTCGGGAGTCACCCGCCTGGTTGGATGGCGGACTGAACAACGCCCGGCTGGCCTCGCTCGCGATGTACACGGGGCGTCTC
>JBAUVS010000435.1:0-2192 GCA_049583345.1 Woeseiaceae bacterium | reverse complement strand
CCCTTCGAGAGCACGCCGCCGGTGGCGCAGAATTTGATCAGGTCGACGCCGTACTTGATGTTCTCGCGTACCTTGGCGCGGATGGCCCAGGGTCCGTCGGCGACGCCTTCGCTGCGATCGTGGTATTCCGCGGGCAGCAGGTTGTTGTCGCAGTGGCCGCCGGTGATGCCGAGCGGCGGACCGGAGACCCGCAGCCGCGGACCCGGCAGTTCGCCGTCGTTGATCGCATCCCGGAGTGCCACGTCGGTGTAATGACTCGCGCCGACGTTGCGCACCGACGTGAATCCGGCGAGCAGCGTCTTGTGCGCGTTGTAGGCCCCGTACAGGGCCTCGCGCGGCACCGAGATCGCGAGGCTGCGGTAGCCGTGGAAGCGGCTGTCGCCGGTCAGGTGATCGTGCATGTCGATCAATCCCGGCAGCACGGTGCTGCCCGACAGGTCGATGACCCGGGCGCCCGCCGGCACCGGCACGTCGGCCGCATTGCCCACCCGCACGATCTTGTCGCCCTCGATCAGGATCGCCTGGTTCGTTAGCGCCCTCGATGCGGCGACGTCGATCAGCCGGCCGGCTTTGACGTACGTCGTCCCGTTCGCCGGAGCTTCCTCCGCCCGCGCGCTCAATACCCCGGCCAAGGCGACCAACATCAATACCAGTGTTTTCGTACCCGACATCACCTGCTCCCGCGTTATGATCCGACAGCTTCTACCGCAACTTCAGACCGTTCGCAAAGATTGCGGACCACAGGAGACTTCGATGCGACGCTACATCCTGTTTTTCGCGGCCCTCTGCGCCGTCCCGGTATTCGCGGCCGACCCGGCGCCGCGCGCACGCGAAATCGGTATCCCCTTCGACGGCACGCCCGGACCGCTGAATGCGATCACCGACGTCGGCGGCGTCACCGTGGGACAAGTGACGCTGATACGCGATCTGCCGGACGGCCACGCGGTGCGTACCGGCGTCACGGCGGTCGTGCCGCGCGGCCCCGACTCGAAGGATGCCAACGTGTACGCCGGATATTCGCCGCTGAACGGTAACGGCGAGATGACCGGCACGATCTGGGTCGAGGAAGGCGGCCTCCTCGAGGGACCGGTCATGATCACCAATACGCACAGTATCGGCGCGGTCGACGAGGGCACCATCCGCTGGCGTGTCGCGCAGGGCGGCGCCGACTACAGCGGCTACTTCTGGTCGGCCCCGATCGTCGCCGAGACCTGGGACGGCTACCTCAACGACATCAACGGCTTCCACGTCCGCCCCGAACATGCGGGGGCGGCGCTCGATGCCGCGCGCGGCGGCCCCGTCGCCGAGGGCAGCGTGGGCGGCGGGACCGGGATGATCTGCTTCGAGTTCAAGTGTGGCATCGGCACGGCGTCGCGCATCGTGACGGTCGACGATGCCGCATACACGGTAGGCGTGCTGGTGCAATCCAATTTCGGGATCCGCAGCGACCTGCGCATCGCCGGCGTGCCGGTCGGCGTGCACATGCCCGGCAACCTCGTCTGGTCCCGTGCGGACGGCGAGGAGCACATGCAGGGCTCGATCATCGCGGTCGTCGCGACGGACGCGCCGCTGCTGCCGCATCAGCTCAAGCGGATCGCGCGCCGCGTCACGCTCGGTATCGGCCGTCTCGGCGACGTCGGTTACAACGGGTCCGGCGACATCTTCATCGCCTTCTCGACCGCGAACCGGGACGCCGCGATGGGCGAGCCCGACGCCGTGATCCGTTCGGTACCGAACGACAGCCTCGACCCGCTGTTCGCGGGGACCGTGCAGGCGACCGAAGAGGCCATCGTCAACGCGCTCGTCGCCGGCCGCGACATGACCGGCGAGGCGGGACACACGGTGAAAGGCATCGACATCGATCGCCTCCGCGACCTGTTGCGGGCCAGCGGCCGACTCGTGGAATGAGCCGGATGGCACCGCCCTCCCCGCTGCCGGCATTCGCCACGGTTGCCGACATGCTGCGTGCGCTCGATCCCGCGCTGCCGGTGTATTGCGTCTACCCGCACGTGTACCGGGACTCGACGCGCGAATTCCTGGCCGGCTTTCCGGGCCGGGTGCTGTATGCCGTCAAGGCCAACAACGATCCCGCGATCCTGCGCCTGCTCGCGGAGTTCGGCGTGTCCGAGTTCGATTGCGCATCCGTCGAAGAAGTGCGCCAGGTCTCCGAACTCGTCCCCGCGGCCCGCTGC
>JBAUVS010000434.1:0-1807 GCA_049583345.1 Woeseiaceae bacterium | reverse complement strand
CTCCGGGGGGGCGAGGCCTGGAGCCGGTCGGTGCCGGTGGCGGCCGGCAGCGGCGGGGCGGCCTTACCGTGAGCCGATGGATCCGCCCGGTTTTAATTAAGACTTTACTAATTTAGTGAGTCGTAATATAGTGCTCTCCCCGGATTCGAATCCAGCAGGAGCCTCCGATGAGAACCAGAATGTCACTCGAACACGCCGTCGACGCCTTTGCCGGCATGATGGTGTTGTTGTCCGTCGTCCTGACCTACTTCGTACACCCGGCCTTCGTCTGGCTGACGGTGTTCGTGGGCGCCAACCTGTTCCAGCAGTCGTTTACGGGTTTCTGCCCCGCGGCATACGTCTTCCGCAAGTTCTTCGGCTTCCGGCCGGCGGGCGGGACCGCAGCCTGACTCGGGGAATCTGAGGGATGCCGGATGCGCTAGGTTTGTCGCGGCTGCAATTCGCCGCGAACATCAGCTTCCACATCCTGTTCCCGATGATCACGATAGCGCTCGCCTGGGTGCTGTTGTTCTTCAAGCTGCGTTTCGACAGCACGCAGGACCCGAAATGGATGAACGCCTATCGCCTGTGGGTGAAGGTGTTCGCGTTGACCTTCGCCCTCGGCGTGGTCAGCGGCATCACGATGAGCTTCCAGTTCGGGACCAACTGGCCCGGCTTCATGAACACGGTCGGCAACATCGCCGGGCCGCTGCTCGCCTACGAGGTGCTGACGGCGTTCTTCCTGGAGGCGACGTTCCTCGGCGTCATGCTGTTCGGCTTCAATCGCGTCAGCAACCGCGTGCACACGGCGGCGACGGTGCTCGTCGCGGTGGGGACGAGCGTGTCGGCGTTCTGGATCCTCGCGCTCGTGTCGTGGATGCACACGCCGGCCGGATTCGAAATGCGTGGCGGGGTCGCCCACGTGACGAGCTGGCTCGGCGTGATCTTCAATCCGTCCTTCGGCTACCGCATGCTGCACACGATGCTGGCCTCGTTCCTGACGGTGTCGTTCCTGCTGGCCGGCCTGTCGGCGTATCGCATCTCCCGGGGCGACCGGACGCCGGCCGCGGAATCGACGCTGCGCGTCGGCATCGTCATGGCCGCGATCCTCGCCCCCGCGCAGATCCTCGCCGGCGACGCGCACGGTCTCAATACGCTGCAGCATCAGCCGGCGAAGATCGCGGCGATGGAGGCGCTCTGGGAGACGCGCAGTGCGGCGCCGCTGGTGCTGTTCGGCATACCGGATGCCGACGAGAAGACGAATCACTACGCCCTCGAGCTGCCGGGCGTCGCGTCGCTGATCCTGACCCACGATCCCGGCGGCATCGTGCGCGGCATCGACGACTTCCCGGATGCACATCCCCCGGTCGCGGCGGTGTTCTGGGCGTTCCGTGTGATGGTCGGCACGGGCGTCCTGATGCTCGCGGTATCCTGGCTCGCCGCATGGCAGCTGCGGCGGCGGGGAACCGTGCCACCGTTCGTATCGCGCGTCCTCGTCGCGATGACCTTCGCAGGCTGGATCGGCGTGCTCAGCGGCTGGTACACGACGGAGATCGGGCGACAGCCCTGGCTCGTGCACGGCGTATTGCGAACGGCGGACGCCGTCACGGCCGTGCCGGCGGGCCGCATCGGCACGACGCTGGCGCTGTATCTCACGCTGTATGTCGTGCTGATCGTGGCCTACGTCTCGGTCGTGTTCCATCTCGCGCGCCAGGCCGGGCTCATCGAGACCAAGGCGTCGGGGCCGGCCGCGCACGGTCTCGCGGTGCTGTCGGCGCGCCGCCCGGAGCCGGAGCGTGCCTGAGGCGATGCCGGACCTGACGTCGCC
>JBAUVS010000433.1:0-2131 GCA_049583345.1 Woeseiaceae bacterium | reverse complement strand
CTACGAGACCTTCGGCAACTCGACCGCCGAGACGGTCACCCGGCATGCCGACGAGGACAGCCTGACCCGCGAATGGTACCGGCCCTGGCCGCCCGACCCCGTGTTCCGCTGGTCGATGCGCGACGACGTGAACTACCAGGAGACGGGCGCGCTGGCGATCCTCGACTGGTCGGCCAGGCACGCAAAGGAGATGCTGCGCGACTTCTACCGGACCGGCTACGACTCCTGGCGCAAGGGCATCGATCAAAAGCCGTACGCCTACGTCATCCCGGCGGACCAGCCGGATCGCCGGCGCGTCGCACAGATGATCAATCGGCTGCGCGATCAGCACATCGAGGTCGGCAGGCTGGCGTCACCGCTGTCGCTGGCCGAAGGCGACTTCGCGCGCGGCGACTACATCGTCAAGCTGGACCAGCCCTACCGCAACTTCGCCGTGGACGTGCTCGAGCCTCAGAAATTCCCGGCCGAATCGGAAAACCTGCCCTACGACGACATGTCCTGGGCCTACCCGGTGGGTTTCGGCGTGAAAACCGTGCCGATCGGCGACGAGCGGGTGAAGTCGATTTCGCCGGACCCGCTGATGACGGACGCAACCGCCAGCGGCTCGGTGCACGGTAAGGGACCGGTCTATCTCCTTCGCGAGCAGGGCCAGGAGTCTTTGCTCGCCGCGCGCTACCGGCTCGGCGATGCCGACGTCAGGATTTCCGAACGGGCATTTACGCTGGACAGGATGACCTATCCGCCCGGCTCATGGATCATTTCGGCGGGCAAGGACCAGTCGGCGGACAATCTCGCCGATGAAGTTGCCGGCCTGGCCGACGAACTGGCCCTGGACTTCACGTCGGCCCGCAAGGCGCCCGACGTCGCGAGCCATGCTGCGCCCGTTCCGCGTGTCGGCCTCTGGGTACCCTGGGCGGATACCGACATGATGGGCTGGATCCGCTTCATCTTCGATCGTGACTCCATTCCCTACACCTATATAAGGGACGAGGACCTGCGTGCCGGCGGACTCAAGAATAAGGTGGACGTGATCGTCTACGGGCCGTTCTCGCGACTCCAGCTCGCCGGCCAGATCCACGGCATCGCCGCTACCGACGGTCCGATCCCGTTTCGCAGCAGCCCCGAATTTCCGAGCCTCGGCAAACCGGTCGCGTCCGACGACATCACCGGCGGCCCGGGCTATGCGGGCCTCGCCGAGCTGCAGAGATTCGTGGAATCCGGCGGCGTGTTGCTGACGCTGGGCACCGGCACCACGCTCGCCCTGGAAGGCGGGCTGGTCCGGGGCGTCCCGCGCACATCGGACTCACCCGTGTTCACGCCCGGCATACAACTGCGCTCCACGTTCGAGCAGCCCGACCACCCGCTCGCGTATGGCTACGGCCCGGAGACGACGGTGTTTCGGACTAACCTGCCTGTCTACGACACGCCGCGGCGCTGGTTGACCATGGCGTATTGCACGTCATGCCTGACGGGGCCGGTCGATGAACGCCATGTGGTCATGGTCTGGGGCGGCGAAGGCAAGATGGTGGTCAGCGGCGGGATGCGCGGCGAGGCGGATCTCAAGGGCCACCCCGCCGTCCTGGACACGCCCACGGGCGCCGGACACATCGTCACCTACAATTTCAGCGGCATCCACCGCGACATGAATCCCGCCCAGCGCCGCCTCGTCTGGAATGCGATTCTGAACTGGAACGCGCTGCCGACCGACTCACCGTGACGCTAGAACCGCCACCGGCGCCGCTTCGGCTCCAGGCCATACACCTCGTCGCGGATCCCTCTTACGCCTCTCGTGCTCACGAAGACCACGAATGCGATGAGCCCCAGGAAGAAGATCAGCTGCGCGCCGAGTACGACCGACGACGGGATCGAACCGACCGCCATGCGGCGATAGATCTCGGCCCATGAGCTCGACTGCGCCGGGTGCATGGTCAGTTTCAGCCACCAGGCGCCGAAGAACAGCCCAAAGATGAACAGGTAGTTGCGCCGCAGTCGAAAGCCGATCGCTTCGACGAATGTCGTCTTGAACTTCGGCTTGTGGAGGTCGGTCGCGACCATCAGATGCCACTTGCGCATCGGAGAGATGAGCTGCCTCGTGATGATGGGCAGCAGGAAGTTTTCCTCGAGCATGCGC
>JBAUVS010000432.1:0-14905 GCA_049583345.1 Woeseiaceae bacterium | reverse complement strand
TCCAGGCCGACAGGATGATGCGCCGCGAATCGGGCGTCGTCCTGAGCTGCTCGACGATCCGCGCCACCTGATCGATCTTGTCACCGTCCGGCGTCGGCCAGCTGCGCCACTGCACGCCGTAGACCGGGCCGAGTTCGCCTTCCTCGTCCGCCCACTCGTCCCAGATCGAGACCCCGTGCTCCTTCAGATAGCGGATGTTGCTGTCGCCGCGCAGGAACCAGAGCAACTCGTAGACGATCGAGCGCAGGTGCAGCTTCTTGGTCGTCACCAGCGGGAACCCTTCGCCGAGATCGAAGCGCATCTGGTGGCCGAAGATGCTCAGCGTGCCGGTGCCGGTCCGGTCGTCCTTGCGGACGCCGTTGTCGCGCACTTCGCGCATCAGCGCCAGGTACTGCCGCATCTCAGGCCGTCGCCTCCCTGCCGTGTGAGCGGTAAGCCAGGATCAGCATTGTAACGCCCGCGATGACCATCGGAGCGCTCAACACCTGCCCCATCGTCACCCAGTGCAATGCGAGATAGCCGAGATTCGCATCGGGCACGCGGACGAACTCGATGAGGAAGCGAAACACGCCGTAGCCGGCAAGGAACAGACCCGAGACCGCCATCGTCGGCCGCGGCCTGGCGGAGAACCACCACAGGATCGCGAACAGCAGGAAACCCTCGAGCGCCGACTCGTACAGCTGCGAGGGGTGCAGCACCCTTCCATTCACGAGCATCCCCCACGGCAGGTCGGTCTCCTTGCCCCACAACTCGCCGTTGATGAAGTTGCCGATGCGACCGAAGCCGAGGCCGAGCGGCGCGAGCGGCGCGACGAAATCGGTGATCTGCCAGATACCTCGTCCGCATTTGCGCGCGAAGAACCACATGGCGATGATAACGCCGACCAAGCCGCCGTGGAAGGACATCCCGCCTTCCCAGATCTTGAACGGATACAACGGGTCGTCGAGCACGAGGTCGAAGTTGTAGACGAACACGGAGCCGATGCGTCCGCCGAGTATCACGCCGAGCATCGCAAAGAAGATCAGGTCGTCGACCTGTGCCGGGTCCACGACCGACCAGGGTTTCCTTGCGCGCCGTTTCGCCAGCCACCACGCGGTGAGGAAGCCGATCACGTACATCAGCCCGTACCAGCGAATCTTGAGCGGCCCGATCGAGAAGATAACCGGATCGATGTGCGGATAGACGAGCATCGGGTCTCCGTGGCCCGGGGGAGGCGCGTATCATAACAAAGGATGAGCAATCGCCTTCGCCACGAGACGAGCCCCTACCTCCTGCAACACGCCGACAATCCGGTGGACTGGTATCCGTGGGGCAACGCTGCATTCGAGGACGCCCGCGATTCCGGCAAGCCGGTCCTGCTGTCGATCGGCTACTCGGCCTGCCACTGGTGTCACGTCATGGCACATGAATCCTTCGAGGATCCCGCGACCGCCGAGCTGATGAATCGCCTGTTCGTCAACGTCAAGGTCGACCGCGAGGAGCGCCCAGATGTGGACAAGATCTACCAGACGGCGCAGCAACTGCTGACCCAGCGCGGCGGCGGCTGGCCGCTGACGATGTTCCTCGACGCCGACGATCGGCGTCCCTTCTTCGGCGGCACCTATTTCCCGAACACGGCGCGCCACGGCCTGCCCGCGTTCCGCGAATTGCTCACGGGCGTCGCGAAATACTATGCCGAGCGGCGCGACGAAGTGCGCGAACAGGGCGCGCGACTCGCCGAGGTATTCGGACGGCTCACGCCGGCCGCGGCCCCGACCGACACGACGCTCGATTCCGAACCGCTCGCCACGCTGCGCAGCCGGCTCGGCCGGACCTTCGACCGCGAGTTCGGCGGCTTCGGAGCGGCGCCGAAATTCCCGCACGCGGAGACGATCGCCTGGCTGCTGCGCCAGGGCGTCGCAAAGGACAGGGCACCGGATGCGGAGGCGCTGCACATGGCGACGCTCACGCTGCGCCGCATGGCCGAGGGCGGCATCTTCGATCACGTCGGCGGCGGCTTCTGCCGCTACTCCGTGGACCGGCAGTGGCAGATCCCGCACTTCGAGAAGATGCTGTACGACAACGGCGCGTTGCTGGCGGCCTGCGCACAGGCCTTCCAGGCCACGCGCGAGCCGGAATTCGCCTCGGCTGCAGAGCTCACGGCACACTGGCTGCTTGCGGACATGCGTTCGGCAGACGGCGGGTTTTTCGCGGCGCGCGACGCGGACTCGGAAGGCGAGGAAGGCAAATACTACGTTTGGACACCCGACGAAGTCGCGGCGTTCCTCGATGCCGACGACTACGCCGCGTTCGCGCCGCGCTTCGGCCTCGATGCCCCGGCGAATTTCGAGGGGCACTGGCATCTCGGCGTGCGGGAGTCGATCGACGCCATCGCCGGTAAACTCGGCAGGCCGGCCGATGCCGTGCAGGCCTCGCTCGCCAACGCGCGCGAACGCTTGCTTCTGGCGCGCGCAGCACGCATCGCGCCGGGGCTCGACGACAAGCAACTCACGGCCTGGAACGCGCTCGCCGTCCGCGGTCTCGCGATTGCCGGTCGCGTCCTCGAGCGCGGCGATCTCGTCGATGCGGCGGCAAGCACCGCCAATTTCCTGCGCGAAAAGCTCTTTGTCGACGGGCGCCTGCGGGCCAGCTTCAAGAACGGCACGGCACGTTTCGACGCCTACCTCGACGATCACGCATTCCTGGTCGACGCGCTGCTCGAACTCCTGCAGCTGCGCTGGCGAGACGAGGACCTGCGATTCGCGACCCGGCTGGCCGATCTCCTGCTCGAGCACTTCGAGGATGCCGAGGCCGGCGGCCTCTACTTCACGGCCGACGACCACGAAGCGCTGATGCAGCGCCCGAAGCCGCTCGCCGACGAATCGATGCCGTCCGGCAACGGCATCGCCGCATATGCACTGCAGCGTCTGGGCCACCTCCTCGGCGAGACCCGCTACCTGGCGGCCGCCGAACGCATCTTGCGCTACGCCTGGCCGGCGCTGCGGGAATTCCCGCAGGCCCACGTCTCGTTGCTGACGGCGCTCGAGGAATACCTGGCGCCCCCGGAGATCGTCGTCATCCGCGGGGCCGCCGGCGAGATCGGCGCCTGGCGCGACGCGGCATCGCGGCCCTTCGCACCGGCACGGCTCGTGTTCGCGATCCCGGAAGACGCCGGCCTGCCGGGATTGCTGGCCGAACGCGCCGCGTTGCCCGGCAAGACGCTCGCCTACCGCTGCGTCGGCACGCATTGCGAGTTACCCGTCGACTCCCTCGACGAACTCCTCGCCGCGCTCGATCGCGACAAATAGAAACAGCCATTTTCTATTTGCCCGACTCAGTACGCCGTCAGCAGCATCCCGGCCGACGGCGTGATGCGGCTGCCCGCGCTTGGTCCCTGGAACGTGAACGGCACCGACTCGAGATGCATGCCGGCGTTGCGCACGACGGCGAAGTGCAGGTGCGGACCGCTCGAGTAGCCCGTGTTACCGGAGTCGGCGATGTACTGGCCGCGCCGCACCCGATCGCCGGGTTTGACCCGGATCGTGTTGGTGTTCAGGTGCGCGTAGATCGCGTAGGTCCCGTCGTCGTGCAGGATGCGGACGACGTTGGCGTTCGGGCCGTCGCGTATCGGATCGAGTCCGCTGCTGAAATGCCGGCTCGCGACGTCGAAAACGATCCCGTCGCGGGCGGCGACGATATCGGTACCGATCGGCATCGCGATGTCGACGGCGTAGTAGCTGTCCGGGGTGGTGTGCGTCGCGACCTCCGGGTACGCCTGGGTCACGGGGAACTCGCTCGAGATCGAAAATGGCGCACGGTAGGGGCCCGGCGGCTGGTGCCGCGCCGCCGGATCGCCGGCCACGTACTTGAACTGGTACACGAGGGCCGGCGCCGCGCCATCGTTCGACAATGGCAGGTCCAGCACGTCGGTATCGCTGCGCGGCGGCAGCACCCAGCGCAGCTCCTCGTCCGGGTCCGGATACTGGATGCCGTCGATTCGCTCGATATCCAGCGCCAGTTCCACCGGCGCGTAGAATGTATTGTGGGCCGTCAGCGTCATCGTGCCGCCGACGATGGCTTCGGTGACCCGGACTGCGCTGTGCCGCACACGCTTGTGCAGCGCGACGACCTGGGACGTACTGCCGTCATCGGGCGGCCGATCCGAATAGATCCATTCGCCGTCGCCGCCGCGGTACTTGTACATCGTCTGCGCGCCGGCCACGGCGGCAAACAGGCTCAGGATCAGCGCGACGAGCGCCCGTGCCGTCGCATCAGGAGCCGATCGGGATGCGTCGCCACCCGTCGTCGGTGCGTCGGATTTCATAGGCCGGCCAGTATTGATTGTCGAGTTTTAACGTAATCACCTCGACCGCGCCGTTCCAGGTCACGGTCTTCAGACGCACGGACGACTGATCCTGCTTGCCCGCCACGATCCTGACGAAGGTCTGCAGATCCGGCGTCGGCGTGTCGTCGACCTCGACGATGCGGCGCCCGGCCCACAGGCCATAGCGTGTCGCGGGCGATCCGTAGCTGAAGAACGCGACGTACACACCATCGGGCTCGATGCCACGTTGTGCAGCCATCGCACGGTGCGGATCCTGCAACAGTGCTCCCGCCCATGATACTGCCCGGTCGATGCCGCGGCCGTCCAGTGCGGCAGTTCCGATCTTGATGTCCTGCGCTTCGCCGTCCCGCCAGACAGTCACCGTGACCTGAGGCTTCTGGACGGACGTTTCCAGCGCGCGGAACGAGCTCACGACCTTGCCATCGACGGCCAGGATGATGTCGCCGTTCTTCAACAGTTTCTCCGCCGGCGTGCCGGCCACGATACGCGTGATGCTGAGGGCTCGCCGGTGCAGCGGATCGTTCTTCTCGAGCTTGCCGATCCATTCCTCGCCCACGCCCATGTTGCGCGCGGCGAACAGCGGCGCGTAAACGCACTCGACCTCCAGCGAATAGATCGGCCGGCCCTCGCGCACGGTATCGACGAACTGCCTGACGAGATCCGCGCCGATGCCGCTGCTCAGCTGGCCGGTGTCGCTGCTGGTCTGGTACGCGAAACTCGACCATAGCGCCGCGACCTTGCCTTCCTTGTCGACCAGCACGCCGTCCAGGTCCGGCGGCGCGTTGACCAGGTCGATGACCTCGATGTTCGAGTCCCGGAATCGCAGTGTCCGCGACAGCGGCAGCAACAGGGGCTCGACCGATGCGACGCTCGTCTCCTGGTGCACGAGCTGATGGTCGGCCTTGATGCCGACGACCCAGAGCTTGTCGCCGGGCCTGACCGGCGCGGGATCGAAGTTCGCCGTTTTGACCGGCGTGCCGTCGATCAGCCGCGGGTCATAGGATACGATCGCAAGGTTGTGCAACGGGTGCAGCGCCACGACCTTAGCCTTGACCTCCAGCGAACCGGCGAACGTGACGGTCACGTCTCCCATCGCGACGGGCACGGTGTTCCGATCGACGACGACGTAGCCGCGGTCCTTGTCGACGATCAGCCCCGTCCCGTAATAGTGGCGCTCGGCGACGCCGGACACCGTGTAAGGAAGATCGAACGTCACGACGACGAGCGACGGCGCGATCGCCTGCACGCGGGGGTCGTCGTACTGCGTCAGGCGCGTGCTGGACGGCTTGGCCGGCTTCGCCGGCGGGCCCGGCGGGAGGTCGCGGCAGGGCCACACGCCGGTTCGGTCGTCGCGCCAGCAGTGCCGCGCGGGGAACCAGACCCGGTCCATCTCGAACGGGCGGACCGTCGAGCTCTGCGGGCTGTCCATGCTCACGTAGCGCACCAGCGCACGGTCGCCTTCCGCGAGCCCGTCGAGCACTTTCTCGAAGTCGTCGATATTCCCGGTCTTCTTGCCGCCGAATTCGGTGATCACCGCACCGCGCGGGATCGCCGACTTGGACAGCAGATAGCCCGGATTGGCGACGTAGACGCCGCTCACCGCGCGATTGTAGTGACGGGCCTGCTGATAGGACAGGTTGTTGACGACGGCGTCGCCGAACTCCAGGTACTCGTGGGGAGTGATCGAGTGCAGATCCGCCACCGGAATCTCGCTGACGACGCTGTGGCCGCCGCGTTCCACTTCGACCTCGACCGGCTTGCCGACACTGTCGTCCAGGATCGTCTCGAGCGGCACGAAGTCCGTGACGAGTTCGCCGTTCACACGTACCAGGATATCGCCCGGCTCGAGCTTGCCCTCGGCCGGCGAATCGGGGACGACTTCCGAGACGACGAGCATGCCGGTGTCATCGGGAAACGCGGATCGCGTCGCGCTCTCGGACTTGTCCGTCAGGCCGAGGCGCCGGAGTTCGTCGTACGGCTTGTGATCGAAGATCGTCTCGAGCGTGCCGCGGGTCACGGGGAGCCCCTTGCGGATCAGTTCGAATGCGCGGTGCACGCGGTCGAGCGGCAGGAAGAAGCTGCTCGCCGCCATGTTGTTGGCGCCCGCATTCAGCGCCACGACCTCGCCGTCGATGTTGATCACCGGCGAGCCGGACGAGCCGCCCGAGGTACCCGATGCGGCCTGCAGGTAGAAGGTATTGAAATCGTTGTACTTGCCGCGTCCGTAATCGGGCGCGGCGCGATCGAGCCGGGCAATGGTGCCCGCCAGTATCGACAGCTGTTCCCCGGCATCGTTGCCGACGACGCGGATCTCCCGCCCCACTTTCGCGCCTTCCGGGACCAGCGGAAGTTCGGCAGGCTTGATGTAGCGCAGGTCGTCCGGGTCGTAGCGGAAGAAACCGAAGTCGTGCACGGGGTCACGGTAGACCGGTGTCAGGCGGACTTCTTCGTTGTTCCGGAACACCGCCTCGGCGACGACCGGCCCCGGCGCGACGACGTGGCGATTGGTCAGTATCAGCCCGCGCTTCGCATCGACGACGAAGCCGGTGGCCTGGCCCGAGGAGTTCCATTCCGTGTCGAACGCCCGTGTGCTGTCGACACGAATCGAAACGACGGCGGAGGAGATGCGTTCGAGCGTGCGGGCCCAGTCCGTGTCCTCGGAAGCCAGCGAGTTGCCTGCCGTGACGAACGCGAGGAGCAGTATCCACAATCTTCCCTGTGTCATAGGTTTCCTGATCGTCGGGCGGGGAAGGTATCTGGACCGACCTCGCTTGCTTCGGTTCCCCTGTTTGCGCAGATTATTCTGCCGGCGCCTGGTAGCGGACGTCGAGCTGGCGTGCCGCCTTGACGTCATCGAGCCGTCGCACCGGAGTCGTGTACGGGGCTTCCTTGAAACTCTTGCCCTCCTCGCGCGCCTCGCGTGCAATGGCGACCAGCGCGTCGACGAAGTTGTCCAGCGTCTCCTTGCTTTCGGTCTCGGTCGGCTCGATCAGGAGACACTCGGGGACGAGCAGCGGGAAGTATGTCGTCGGCGCATGGAAGTTCCGGTCCAGCAGCGCCTTGGCGACGTCCATCGCCGTCAGGTGCAATTCCTTCGCTTCGCGGCGCAGCGTGACGATGAACTCGTGGCTCGCGCGACGGCCCGGATAGGCCAGCTCGAAGCCCGCCTCGCGCAGCCTCGCCTGCAGGTAATTCGCGTTCAGCGTAGCGTACTCCGCCAGGCGCCGCATGCCGTCCCGGCCGACCATCCGCATGTACACGTAGGCGCGCAGGAGCACGCCGGCGTTGCCCATGAACGCCGACAGGCGGCCGATCGACTGCGGGTAATCGTCCTCGGTCAGCCAGTCGTAGACAGTCCGGCCGTCTTCCTCGCGCGCCGTTACGATTGGCATCGGCATGAAGGGCAACAGGCGCTCGCCGACACCGATCGCGCCGGACCCCGGACCGCCGCCGCCGTGCGGCGTCGAGAACGTCTTGTGCAGGTTCATGTGGATCACGTCGAAGCCCAAGTCGCCCGGCCGCACCTTGCCGCAGATCGCGTTCAGGTTGGCGCCGTCATAGTAGAGCAGACCGCCCGCATCCTTGACGATGCGTTCCACCTCGAGGATCTCGCGCTCGAACACGCCGAGGGTCGACGGGTTGGTCAGCATGATCCCGGCCGTCCTGGGCCCGACGACCGACTTCAGCCCGTCGATGTCGATATCGCCGTCGGCCTTGGTCGGGACCTCTACCGCGACACAGCCGCACATGGTCGCCGTCGCCGGATTGGTGCCGTGCGCGGCATCCGGAACGATGATCTCGTTGCGGTCCGGATCGCCGTGCGCCTGGTGATAGGCCCTGATCATCGCCACGCCGGAGAATTCGCCTTGCGCGCCGGCCATCGGCGTCAGCGACACGCCCGCCATCCCGGTGACGGCCTTGAGCATTTCCTGCAGCTCGTACATGCACTCGAGGAATCCCTGGCCGTGACTGACCGGGCCGAGCGGATGACGTCCGGCGAAGCCGGGCAGCAGCGCAAGCGAATTACAGACGCGAGGGTTGTATTTCATCGTGCACGAACCCAGCGGATAGAACTGGGTGTCGATCGAGAAATTCTGCTGCGACAGGCGCGTGTAATGCCGCACGACCTGCAACTCGGACGCCTCCGGCAGCAGCGGCCGGTCCTCGCGCAGGAATGCCGCCGGGATGTCCATATCGGAGACGTTCAGGGGGGCCTGCGCATAGGCGCGCCGGCCCTTGCGCGATTTCTCGAATATGAGAGTGGTCATAGGACTCAATCCTCTTCGATGCCAATGCCGAGCGCCCGGAACGCGGCGGCGTAATCCGGCTCGGTCGCGATGTCTTCGATGTGTTCCTGGTGCACGACCGTGTCGTTTTCGTCCAGCACCACGACCGCCCTCGCCAGCATCCCGGCCAACGGGCCGTCCGCGATCAGCACGCCGTAGTTCTGGCCGAAGCCGGCGTGCCGTATCGCCGAAAGACCCACGACGTTCGCCAGTTTGTGCTCGTCGTAGAAGCGCTGATGCGCGAACGGCAGATCGTACGAGACCATCAGCATCGCGATGTTCTCTATTCCCTCCGCGAAGCGATCGAATTCGATCACGGAACGGGCGCCGACCTCGGTATCAATGCTCACGAAGGTGTTGACGATCTTGCGCAGGCCGGACCAGTTGGCCAGCGACACGTTGTGCAGCTTCGTGTCGACCAGGGAGAAGTCCGGCGCGCGGCTGCCGACCGGCGGCAGCTCGCCGGCAGTACGGTAGGTCCCTTTCTCGTAGCGTACGATCGCCATCGCCTGCTCAGGCCGGGTGCTTCCCGGCGTCCGCCAGCGCCCGCTCGAAGGCCTCGCGATAGCGTTCGAGGTCGGCGTCGGTCTTGGTCTCCGTCGCGCAGACGAGCAGCGCATCGCCGAGCCCGGGGAAGTCGCGGGACAAATCGTAACCGCCCAGGATGTCCTCCCTCGCGAGCGCCGCCAGGATTGGCGCCACGGGCCGGTCGAGTCGAAGCGCGATCTCGTGGAAATGCGGCCCGTCGAACAGGCGTGTAACGCCGTCGATCGCGGTCAGCGCGTCGGCCAGCAAGGCCGTGTTGCGTTGCGACCGGCAGGCGACGGAGCGCAACCCGTCGAAGCCGAGCAGCGCCATGTAGATCGTCGCCGCCGTCACCATGAGCCCCTGGTTCGTGCAGATGTTGGAGGTCGCCTTGGAGCGGCGGATGTGCTGTTCGCGCGCCTGCAGCGTCAGCGTAAATCCCGGCTTGCCCTCGAGATCGGTCGTGCGTCCGACGATCCGCCCCGGCATCTGCCGCACGTGCGCCTGCCTGCAGGTCATGAAGCCGAAATACGGCCCGCCCGACGACAGCGGTACGCCGAGCGGCTGACCTTCGCCGCAGGCGATGTCGGCGCCGTCGGCGCCCCATTGTCCGGGTGCCTTGAGCACCGCGAGCGCCGTGGGATTGACGACGGCGATCACCAGCGCGCCCTGGGCGTGCGCCCAGTCGGTCAGGCGATCGACGTCCTCCAGGGTGCCGAAGAAACCGGGCTGCTGGATTACGACCGCGACCGGCGCCTCACCGGCCGACAATTCCCTCGCCGCGTTGCCGCTGGCCGCGTCCATCGGCAGGTTCTCGAAGACGAGTCCCTGGCCGCCGGCGATGCTCCCGGCCACCTTCCGGTAGGTCGGATTCACGCCCGGCGCAAACAGGATGCGCTTCGAGGCGGCGCGCCGATTGCTGCGCACCGCCATCAACGCGGCTTCCGCCAGCGCCGAGGCGCCGTCGTACAGCGAGGCGTTGCTGACGTCGAGGCCGGTCAGCCCGGTGATCATGGTCTGGTATTCGTAGATCGTCTGCAGCGTGCCCTGGCTCGCCTCTGCCTGGTACGGCGTGTAGGCGCTGTAGTACTCGCCGCGTGTCGCGATGTCCCAGACGACGGCCGGGATGTAATGCTCGTAGGCGCCGGCGCCGATGAAATTGAGCGGCGCCTCGTCTTTTGCCGCACGCTCCCGCATCAGGCGCGAGATCGCCATCTCGCTGAGCGCCGGCGGCACGCCGTCGAGCGAGTCGATGAACAACTCCGGAGGAATCTCGTCGAACAACGCATCGAGATCGGGTACGCCGATGGCATCGAGCATCTCGCGCGTGTCTTCGGCGGTATGCGGTATGAACGGCATGCGGAACCCTCAGCTGGCCTCTTCGTCGAGCAGTTCCTGATACGCCTCGGGCGTCAGCAAGGCATCCTCGTCGAGGTCGTCGTTCGGCTGCAGCTTGACGAGCCAGCCGTCGCCGTAGGGATCGGCGTTGATGATTTCCGGATCGTTGGCGAGGTCCTCGTTGATCTCGACCACCGTACCGTCGATCGGCGCGTAGACGTCGGACGCGGCCTTGACCGATTCGACGACGGCCAGATCGCCGCCGCCCTCGACCTCCAGCCCGACCTCGGGCAACTCCACGTACACCAGATCGCCCAGTGCCGCCTGTGCATGATCGGTAATGCCGATGGTGACGTTACCGTCGTCATCCCGGCGCAGCCATTCGTGTTCACTGGTAAACAGCAGGTCTCCGGGCAATTCGCTCATCAGTTTCTCTCCGCAAGATAAATGCGGCCGCGAGGCCGCTCGTCTTCAAACCTCGATGCGCACCCGTCCGTGACGCACGAAAGGTGTTTCCACTATACGCACATCCAGCATCCTGCCACGCACGTCGACCCTGGCATGCTCGTATTCGCCCGCCGGCAGGCGGGCCAGAGCGATCGACCGATCGATGGTCGGCGAGTAACCGCCGCTCGTGATCTCGCCTTCTCCGACCCCGTCGACCACGACCCGCTGATGATTACGGAGCACGCCGCGATCCTCGAGCAGGAGCCCGACGAAACGGCGCAGACCCTCGGCGTCGCGCTGTCGCTCCAGCGCCGCGCGTCCGACGAACGGGCGGTCCGCGGGTTCGAAGGCGACGGTCCATCCGAGTCCCGATTCGAGCGGGGAGACACTCTCGTCCATGTCGGTGCCGTACAGATTCATTGCGGCTTCGAGCCGGAGCGTATCGCGCGCCCCTAGGCCGCATGGCGCGACGCCGGCCGCGAGCAGCCGGTCCCACGCCGCGGGGGCACTGGCAGACGGGACCAGGATCTCCCAGCCGTCCTCCCCGGTGTAACCCGTGCGTGCGACGAACCCTTCGCCCGTCTCGAGCGCATGGAAAGGCGACAGGGCCATCGCCCGCTCCCGCCATGCCGGCTCGATGCAAGGCGCGGCCAGCTCACGCGCTTTCGGTCCCTGCACGGCGAGCATCGCGAATTCCCTGCGCTCGCTGACCCGGACGCCGGCGGGTTCTGCGTGGCGGCGTATCCATGCGAGGTCTTTCGATCGCGTCGCCGCATTGACCACGAGGCGGAAGCGCTCGTCGCCGAGCCGGTACACGATGAGGTCGTCGAGGATGCCGCCGTCCTCTGCCAGCATGCAGGAATACAGTGCCGCACCGTCCTCCTCGAGGCGGGCGACGTCGTTGGCGAGCAGCCCGCGCAGGAAGCCGCGAACCGCCGTCCCTTGCAGATCGACGACGGTCATGTGCGAAACGTCGAATACGCCGGCGTGACGGCGCACGGCATGATGCTCCTCTATCTGGGAACCGTAGTGCAGCGGCATGTCCCAACCGCCGAAATCGACGATGCGCGCGCCGGCTTCGACGTGTTTGTCGTACAGCGGCGTTTTGAGTCCCATGTCTGTTCCCGACCAAAAATGAAAAAGGCGACAAGCCGGTAGTTCGCCTGTCGCCCCTCTGTCCTTCGTAACCTGAGAGATCAATGGCTGCCAGAGCCACATACCCCTTCGGTGGGCCCGGTTCAGGCCGCTCTCCAGAGCCGATCAGCGCGCGCGGTCCTTCTGCCTGAGCGTTTCCGGGCGGGTTGCGCCTTCGGCGCCCCGGGCTTCGCCGGGGTCTCTTCCGCGCTCGCTATCGATCGGTGGACGCCATCATAGCCAATGCGTCCGCCGGTTGCCACTCGACAACCTTGCAGTGACAATGCGCTGCGGACAACCGGAGAAACCGATGAAGTTCCAGCGTCTGCTGCTGGCCGTAATCCTGCTGTCGATGGCGCCGTCGTTGCGCGCGGACCCGGCCGGGGACTTTGCGGCGCTCCTCGACGAGGTCTGGCAGTGGCGGCTCGCCACGTACCCCACCTTCGCATCGGAGCTGGGCGACAAGCGATACAACGATCGCTGGGAAGACCTGAGTCTCGATGCGATCGATCACCGGCAGGCCGAAAGGCGCGAATTCCTGCGCCGGCTGTATGCCATCGACCGGAATGCGCTCGAGGAGGCCGGCAAACTCGATTACGAACTGTTCCGGCGCGACCTGCAGGACAACGTCGACGAGGCCGGCTTCAAGGGTTACCTCATGCCGTTCGATCATCGCGGCGGTGTGCAGAATCTCGATATCACGACACAGTCGCTGACCTTCACGACGGTGAAGGACTACGACGACTGGCTGTCGCGGTTGGGCAAACTGGACGCCTACGTCGCGCAGACCATCGACCTCGCCGAGCGCGGCCGCAAGGCCGGCTACACGGCGCCGAAGGTGTTGATGGAGCGCATCCCGGGCCAGATCGCCGCGCAACTCGTCGACGATGCGCGGGACAGCCCCTTTTACACACCGTTCGGATCGATGCCCGACTCGATACCCGCCGCACAGCAGGAACGCTTGCGGTCGGCGGCGCGCGACGCGATCTCGAACCAGGTCGTCCCGGCTTATCGCAAGCTCTCGAAGTACTTCGCCGATACCTACCTGCCCGCCTGCCGGGACAGCATCGGTCTGTCCGTGTTGCCGGACGGCAGCGCCTGGTACGAGTTCCTCGCACGGCGTTATACGACGACGCGGATGACGCCGGATGAGATCCACAGGCTCGGGCTGAACGAGGTCCGTCGCATCCACGACGAGATGCAAAAGGTCATCGATGGACTCGGTTTCGACGGCAGCTTCGCCGATTTCCTGAAATTCCTGCGCAGCGATCCGCGCTTCTATTACGACGATCCGGACGACCTCTACGAAGCCTATCTCGCCACCGCCAAGCGGATCGACCCGGAACTCGTGAAGCTGTTCGGCAAGCTGCCGCGCATGCCGTACGGCGTGAAACCCATCCCGGCATCGATCGCGCCCGATACGACGACGGCCTACTACACGGCGCCGGCCGCCGACGGCAGCCGGGCCGGCACCTACTGGGTCAACCTGTACAAACCCGAGGTGCGTCCCAAGTACGAGATCGAGGTACTCACCGCGCACGAGGCGGTGCCGGGACATCACCTGCAGATCGCGCTGCAACAGGAACTCGGCGACATGCCGCCGTTTCGGCGCTACCTCGGCTTTACCGCGTTCGTCGAGGGCTGGGGCCTCTACAGCGAGAGCCTCGGCTACGACCTGGGCCTGTACAAGGACCCCTACTCCCGTTTCGGACAACTGACCTACGAGATGTGGCGTGCCGTCCGGCTGGTCGTCGACACCGGCATCCACTACAAGGGCTGGACACGCCAGCAGGCGATCGACTTCTTCGAGGCCAACGCGGCCAAGACGCACGCGGACATCGTCAACGAGATCGATCGCTACATCGCCAATCCCGGCCAGGCGCTCGCCTACAAGATCGGCCAGCTCAGGATCCAGGCGATCCGCGAGCGCGCCGAGCGCACGCTCGGCGACCGGTTCGACATCCGTGCCTTCCACGACGCCCTGCTTGCCGGCGGCGCCCTGCCGCTCGACGTCCTCGAGCAACGCATGGATGCGTGGATCTCCGCGCAGGTCTCACAAACGAAAGGATAGTCAGACGGCCTCGACGGCGTCGAAGGGGATCGAGGTCTGGCGTTCGGCCGCGAATTCGCGGCGCGCGACGCGTGCGCGTTCGGCCGGCGTCGCCTTCGGGTCGTAGATCGCATCGATCCGCGCGAGGCGCTTCGCGAGCCCTTCCCCGTTGGCGATCTGGATGTTGAGGCCGGGGCGGGCGTTCATCTCGAGAATCAGCGGACCGAGGTCGCGATCGATGACCATGTCGACGCCGAGGTAGCCGAGCCCGGTGACTTCGTAACCGCGTGCCGCCGATTGCAGGATGAAGTCCCATTGCGGGATCCGCAGGCCGGAGATCAGTGCACCGGTGTCGGGATGCTCGTCCACGATGCGGTTGCCGAGGACCCCGGTGAGGGTCTCGCCGCCGCTCATGTCGACGCCGGCGCCGACAGCACCCTGGTGCAGATTCGCCTTGCCGTCCGACGCCTGCGTCGGCAGGCGCACCATCGCCATCATGGGATAGCCGCGGTACACGATGACGCGGATGTCGGGCACGCCCTGGTAGCTGACGCCCTCGAACACCGGGTCGAAACGCACACAGTATTCGATCAATGCCTTGTCCGGGGTGCCGCCCAGGCTGTACTGGCCACTCACGGTATTCGAGATGTGGAAGGCGATCTCGGCTTCCGTAATCAGCAGGCCGCTCGAGAGCCGGAACGTGTCGCGCTTGCGCTTGCTGCGCGCCGTGATGACGAGGATGCCCTCGCCGCCGCTGCCCCGCGCGGGCTTGATGACGAAACTGTCGAGCTCACTGACCAC
>JBAUVS010000431.1:0-4175 GCA_049583345.1 Woeseiaceae bacterium | reverse complement strand
CTGAACGGTACCTATGGGCACAACCTGGATCTCGATCACCCGGTACTGCTCGGCGGCGACAACGGCCTGCGTGGCTATCCCCTGCGCTACCAGGCCGGTTCCAGCAGCAGTCTCGTGACATTCGAAGAACGCTTCTTCTCGAACTGGTTCCCGCTCCGGCTGTTTCACGTCGGCGCGGCGGTGTTTTTCGATGCCGGCCGCACCTGGGGAGGCGCCGGTTACGGCGAGACGCACATGGGCTGGCTGAAAGACGCCGGCGTCGGCTTGCGTATCGGCAGCACGCGGTCGGGCCTCGGCAACGTGCTGCACATCGATCTCGCATTCCCGATGGACGGGGACCCCAGCATCGACAAGATGCAGGTCGTCGTGATGACCAAACAGAGCTTCTGAGTCGGCCTCGTGGCGCAGACGCTCTAATCGATGGCCACGTTGCCGTAGTCGCCGCTCAAAAAGCGCTCGACCTGCTCGCGTTCCTGCTCCGTCAACCCGAATTGGTCCATCAAGCGACGCGCCTCGACGGGATTGTTCAGCGAAGATTGAATGATGTGAGCCATCGCCGCCTGACGTCGCATATCGTCGTCGCCGATCTTGTCGATAAGCGCATCGACGTTGTCCGGCAGGGCCTGTCCCGTCGAGATCAGGGCCGAGATCCCGACATCCCGATCCCGGCCCGACGGCAGACTCGTGGCCCAGTTCGCCGCAGCCGCCGGGTCGCTCGCGATAATCCCGTATACGATCTGTGTAATCGCGTGTTTTCTCACATGCTGTCCGCTGATGGAACTCAGAATCGACGCAGCCCATTGCGGGTCTTCCGCCGCGATCCGACCGACGATCGATGCATAGGCGCTGTCGCGCGTGCTGACTTCCTCGATCCGGTCGGCCATCTGCAGCGCCTGGCCGGGATTCGAGGAAGCGAGTTGCCGCAACACGGTGAGCTGCAGCCTCGGGTAGTCGGGCGTACCCTTGAATCTCTCGATAAAAGCCTGGGCGGATTCTACGGATCGCTCGTTCGCGAGCTTGATTGCGATCTGGCCGGAAAGTGCGTTACTCGTTTCGGCGGGGAATTGGCCCATCAGCGTGATCGCCGCATCGACGTCCGTGTCGACCAGCCTGCTCCCGATCTGCTGCAGCGCCACCTGCTGATCGGACGCCTGCAATGTCGAGGCCCAGGCGATGGCGTCGTCCGGTGATTTCAGGGCCAGCATCGATGCGGCCTGAGCGATCGCCATATGCCGCCGTTCGCTATCCTCGATCATGCCCACGAAGCGATCGACAACAGCGGGATCGCTCGCCTGCGCCGCAATCGTGGCAAACACGGCATCGCGGGATTGCGGATTGGTCAGAGTCCGTGCCTCGGTGATCGCCCGTTCCGGATCGCTGCGACCCAACTGCCCGATGACTCCGACGAGCAAGGATTCGTCCCCGTCGGTTTCGAGCGTACGTGCCCACTCGAGCGCCTTGTCCGCGTCTCTGTTCGCAAGCGTCTGCAGCGCCGAAACAACGTGCTGACTGCGCCTGGATTTGGTGTCGTTTGCCGCCAGCGCATTGCGAAGCACGGTTTCGGGATCGGTGACGGCGAGCGTGACATCCAGCGCTTGCCGGAACAGCTGCCGGTTCGCCTCGGACGTAATGAGATCCGGCAATGCCGGGTCGAACGGCGCGCCGGAGCGGGCCAGGAATCCGGCCAGCCAGCCGAACATTTCGCGCTGATCAGCAGTGGACGGGAGTGACTCGATGTACCGGATCGCTGCGGCCGGCGATTCCATGTACAGCGCATACAGATGTTGTCCCCGGACGTTGCGCCCCGGTTCGATGCCGAGCACCGACACGATCTCCGCAACGCGTGCATCGTCGAGGCCGCGCAGGGACGCAAACAGCGCCTGCCCGGCCAGCTCGCGCTGGGCGGAGCCGCCCTCCGTCGCTGCCGCCAGCGCGGCGTCGAGATCCAGTCGTCCCCATGCCGTCCATACGGCCTGTTCGTAGGCCTTCTCCGCCCGGAACGTCGGACTTCGCGCGATGGCGATGGCGGATCTCGGGTCGAGTTCCGTGAGCCGGAGAAACAGGATGCCGAGCGCGGCTTGCCGGTCCTCGAGCTCGCGAATGCGGGCGGCCTGGTAGATGAGGTTCTGTACCTCCTCCGCGTCGGCGCGCCCCGCGATCACGTAGAGCGCCTCGGTCTCGTCAAAATCGGTCGGCAGCGCGAGCGTTTGCTCGATCGTATGAATCGAGGCAAAGCGGTCCTTTCGAACCGCCTCGGCTTGCTCGACACTCATTTCGTGAGTGACGTCGAGGTCGTGTTCGACGGGCGCTTCGAAGCGTGCCGCCGGCGACGGCGGTCCGAAGTGTGCGGCACCGAGCGCGCCGATCACGATGCCGGCCAGCAACAGGCAGGCCGGGACGATCAGCCGGCGCATTGCCCCGCCGCCGTCACGCCAGCCAGCCAAAGATTCCCGCGGTCAACAGGCCGTAGATCAGGGCGTCAACCAGATTCTTGATGGTCACCGGCCAGGGCTTGCCGAACCAGATGCTGTCCTGGATGTAGGCCAGGCCGTAGGCAGTCCACGCGACAGTACCGGTGACGCGAAAGACCTCCAGATAGCCGGCTTCGGCGCCGATGGTACGCGTCAGCACGTACGCACACAGGACGCCGACGAACAGATAGAAGATGAATACCGCGAGTAATTTGCCGCCCATCGCCGGCGGGCCGTTCGGCACCACGGTGATGTAGGCCTGCGGCCCCTCCACGTACTTGTTCCGGACGTCCGGATCCTGCATCGCGGCCGGGTCCATGACGTACGGCACCAGGTAGACGCCCGGTGCGGATCCGGACAATGCGCTCCGCACGCCCTCCTCGTCCGCAGTCTTATGCCAGTCGCCGTTGTGCCATTTCAGGAGCATCCAGACCGCGGCACTGGCGAAGAACACCACCACGGCGGACACAACGATCGGCAGCCAAAGATCGATGATTCCCATGTCAACCCCCTGTTTTTGCGGGGTTTTATTATATCAGGTGGCGGCCTTGGTCATATCGGCTTCGTCGAGCAGGACCTGGTTGTCCTCGGCCGATTCGTCGGGGTCCGGGGCCAGCGAATAGTCCAGCACGCCGGTCGCGATCATGTCGGTCGATGCCTGGGCGACTTCGAGTTCCGTCTCGACCTCGCGGAGCTTCACCGCCGAGCGCAGGTTCTCAGTCGCCCGGTCGGACAGTTCCGCGCGCAACTCGCGCGTCTTCATGACCGATTCCTTGAGATCGGACGTCAGCTCCTCGATGCGGCCCTGCTGGTGCGAGATGACGTTGTCGCGCTTCTCGATACCGGCGTTCGCTTCCTTGAGATCCTTTTCGAGTTGCTCGCCCTTCGCCGTCAGTTTTTCCTTGTCGCCGACCGCGATGCGAAGTTCGGCCTCGAGCTGACGAATGCGATCGTCGCGCGCGTCGCGTTTGCGGGCTTTGACCTTGGATCCGAGGCTCGAACTGATCGACGACAGCAGCCAGCCGAGCAGAAATGCTCCCAATGTATACAGGATCAGGTTCTGAGGCAGGTCGACAAACATCCGAATAGATTATGCACTTTTGCCTGCCAGAACAGGACGGAGTTCTCAATCCGGAAACGCCGGAACGGCCCGGCCGGCGCGCTCGTCGCCGCCGGGGCCACAAACTCGGGATCGGAATTTCGTCAGGATATCAAGCGTTTGAAATGCCTTCCTGCGGAAGGTCTCACGCGGAGTGTGCGACTCTCCCCGGCCGGTCCGGAGGGTCGCGGTAGCACCAGTAGCGCACCCCCTGCGCGGCCAGGAATGCCTCTGCACCCTCCCCTTCGAGCATCGCGAGCGTGCTCAGCATACCGGCCTGTGTACAGGTATCGGCCGCCACGGTGACGGACCGTGGCGTATGCGCTACGGGCCACCCGGTCGTCGGATCGAGGATGTGGCCGTAGCGCACGCCGTCACGGAGCAGGTAGCGCCGGGTATCGCCGCTCGTGGCAAGTGCACCGGCCGTAAGCGACAGACGCGCCGGCGGCCGCGTCGCGCCGGCATCCGCCGGCTCGATGCCGACCGTCCAGGCACGTCGCGAGCCCGGCGTCGAGGTCACGGCGAGATCGCCGCCGAAATTGACGAGGCAACTCACCTGCGACTGTTCGCGAAGGATGGCCACGGCGCGGTCGACGGCGTATTCC
>JBAUVS010000430.1:0-2562 GCA_049583345.1 Woeseiaceae bacterium | reverse complement strand
GCGGCCGTCTCGAGGGCCCGCACGCTCGTGGTACCGACCGCGACCACGCGGCCGCCGCGCTCGCGTGCCCGACCGAGTGCCGCGCAACAGGCTTCTCCGACGTCCAGGCGCTCGCGGTGCAGCCGATTCGCCGCCACGTCTTCCTGCCTGAGCGGCGCGAAGGTACCGGCGCCGACGTGCAGCGTCACGTAGGCGTGTTCGACGCCCTTCCCGAGCGTCTCCTCGAGCATCCCCTCGTCGAAGTGCAGTCCTGCCGTCGGCGCCGCGACGGCGCCCGGTGCCCTGGCATAGACGGTCTGGTAGCGCTCGGCGTCCGCCGATTCCGGCGGCCGGTCGACGTATGGCGGCAACGGTACCTCGCCGTGGGCGGCGAGGAAAGACATCAGTTCCGTCGTAAAGGTGAGTTCGAACAGGTCTTCGTGTCGCGCATCGACCGTCGCCTCGACCCCTCCGGAGAAGACCAGCCGGCTGCCGGGGCGCGGCGATTTGCTGGCGCGGATCTGTGCGAGCGCCGACGCGCTGGCGGTGACGCGCTCGATGAGTACCTCGGCCCGGCCGCCGGTCGCCTTGCGCGCGTGCAAACGCGCCGGGATGACGCGCGTGTCGTTGAAGACCAGCAGGTCGCCTGCACGGAGCAGATCCGGCAGCTCGTCGAAACCGCGGTCGACCAGCTCGTCGCCGACCTCGAGCAGACGACTGCCGCGACGCGCCGCCGCCGGATGGCGGGCGATCAGTTCGTCCGGCAGGGAATAGCCGAAATCGGAGACCCGCACGGGCGCCTGGTACTCTGATCAATTGGAAAGCGATTCGTCATTGCGAGCGAAGCGAAGCAATCCAGTGTTTGAAATCAACGATCTGTAGATTGCCGCGTCGCTTCGCTCCTCGCAATGACGAATTGATCAGGGTTTCCCTGGCGTGGCAAAGCGCCGCGCGCCCCGCGGCGGAATAACCGTCGAAGATCAGGTACTGCCGGACGTCGAGGCCCGCGGCGGTATAACCGTCGAAGATCAGGTACTGCCGGACGTCGAGGCCCGCGGCGCAACGGCGTGTCCGGCCGGTCGGGCGGCCGGTGCGGATCCGGGCAAGGCCATGCTGCTGCGATCGTCGGGTATCTCGATGTCGAGCGTCTTCGCATGCTTCTCGCGCATGATCTGCAGCTTGAGCTTCTCGCCCGCGTCGTAGGAACCCAGGATACGCAGTGCATGCCGCACGGAGGTCGGCTCGCGGCCGTCGATCTTCTGGATGACGTCGCCGTCCTGCAGCTGCAGCGCGTCCGACGACGGCGCCTTGACGACGAGCAGGCCCGTCGCCGTGCCGAAGTACTTGCCCAGGCCGGCATTCAACTCGACGAGCTCCATGTCGCCCCAGACATTGCCGACCCACCCGAACCCGTAAGTGAAATTCCGGCCGTTCCCGAACGGCGCAGCGGGCGCGCCGGGCGGCACCGGCATGACCATCGGACCCTGCGGCCCCGTGAATGCGAAGACATTCGCCTCCGCGGGCCGCGGCTCGACCTCGACCTTGCCGACCTTGCCGTCCCGCAGGTACTCGATGTCCAGCGTATCGCCCGCCTCGACGCCGTCCATGAAGTCCAGCAGGCGCTTCGTCGCCACCTCGGCGTCGCTCGCCGACAGCGACTCGGAATTGACCGATGTCAGTATGTCGCCCGCGCGCAGTCCCGCCTCGTCGGCCGGGCTTCCCGGCGTAACCCCCATGACGCGCACACCTTCGACGGGGCCCTTGCTCTCGCTGTCGCCGATCATGACGCCGAGCCGGGGCCGGCCGTCATGCAGGGACTCGAAGCGCTGGACCCGGTACTGCACGTTCGGCAGATGCTGCGACGACAGCTCGGCGATCTGTTGCGCGGCTTCCGCCATGCGCCGCTCGGCCTCCGCGAGCTGCTGCTGGACATCGGCCGCATCCCGCCGTTGCTCGCTCTGCGCCTGTTGTGCCGTTTCGACGGCCTGCCGCTGTTCTGCGGCGCGCTGCGTCTCGTCTCCGGATTGCGCAGTTGCCTGCGCGGCGTACAGCATCGCCGCCGCCACGGGGATGATCAATCGAAGGGTTTGCATCACCTGTCTCCTGCCGGGCCAGAGGGCCCTTTCGTCACTGAAATGCCGTCCGCTGCGCCTGCGCATAGCGCAAACGGACGAGCAGCTTCATCAACCTGACGCGTTCGCGCCAGAACACCTCTTGCTCCTCGGGCGTCATGCCGGCGTCCGGTGCATTGAGTTGGTAGTCGATCGCGGCGATGCGATCCTCGATGTTCGAAATGGCCACGACCGTACCGGCCATGCGCACGCGCGGCTCCGCGGGCAGCGCGCGCAGGTCGCTCTCGAGCTGCTGCGACTCCACCATCAGCGCAGGCAGTGCGCTCAGCCGGACCTGGCTCTGTTGCGAGGCGCCCTGCGGCACCGTCGGGAAATCGGGCCGTGGCCGGTCCTGCCACAAGGGCAGGAGCACGGCTGCCAGCACCGCGGCCGCCAGGGCGGCGCCGCCATACCGGTACAGCGGCCGCCTCAGGTAGCGCCGGCGGACAAGACCTTCGGCCTCGGCCTGTTC
>JBAUVS010000429.1:0-3696 GCA_049583345.1 Woeseiaceae bacterium | reverse complement strand
AGTTCATCCTTCAGGACTCGGGCGCACGCATCTTGTTTGCAGGCGCCCAGTTCGTCGACAGCGCCCGTGAAGTCCAGTCCAATGCCGAGGCATGCAAGCTGGTCGTGGAAGTGACCGCCGACGGTCTCTACGGAGGATGGGCTGAATCGTCGGGGAGCCACTCGATCGACGCTGGTAGTCGCGATGCCATCCTGTTCCAGATGTATACCTCCGGCACCACCGGCAAGCCGAAAGGTGCCTTGCTCTCTCAAGCGAACGTGCTGGCACTGATGGACAACGGCTGCCGTGAACTCGGGCCGTTTGACGAAACGTCCCGGAGCCTGGTCTGCATGCCACTGTTTCACGTCGCGGGCAGCGCCTGGCTGTTCTTCGGGTTGGCTGCAGGTTGTCGTAATGATCTCGTTGTCGACATTCATCCCGGCGGAATTCTCGACCGGATCGAAGAGAACGAGATTTCCTGCACACTGATGGTCCCGACCGTCATTCAGATGGTAACCACCGAGGCAGAATCACGAGGAACGACCGTTCCGGGGCTGAAGACACTCAGCTTCGGTGCGTCACCCATGCCTGCGGAGCTGCTCAAGCGGGCAAAACGTGTGTTTCCGGATACGGATTTCATTCACGTTTATGGAATGACCGAAACGACGTGTATGTGGACAGCCCTCGACCCGGCGGAACTGAGAGCCAACCGACGCCTGGAATCCTGTGGCAAGCCGTTTCCCGATGTCGAGATGAAGGTCGTCGACGTAGACGGCGCCGAGGTTCCTGCGGGCGTTGTCGGCGAGATCATCTGCCGCACACCGCAGCTCATGACCGGCTACTGGAATCGTCCGGAAGCCACGGCCAGGGCGATCCGCGACGGCTGGTACCATACCGGGGACGCCGGCTGCCTGGACGAGGAAGGGTTTCTGTACATCCGCGACCGGATCAAAGACATGGTCATCACCGGCGGCGAAAACGTCTATCCGGCCGAAGTGGAAAACGCCGTTCTCGCGCATCCGGGCGTGGCAGAGGTTGCCGTGATCGGGGTGCCCGATGCGAAGTGGGGAGAGATTGTCCTGGCCGCAATCGTCCTTAGAGAGGGACAGGCAGTGGACGATGAGGAGATCAGGTCAACGGTCAGAGCCAGGCTTGCCGGATTCAAGGTACCCAAGCGGATCGAACGCATCGAGGCTTTGCCGCGCAACGGTGCAGGGAAGGTGACGAAAGGAGTGTTGCGCGCACGATTTGCGCCTCAAAAGGGGTGAACCGCTGTTGCCGGTTTCAGTTCGGTAATGGACGCTTGCATCGCCCCGCTAGTGTCGTACCGGGCATCATATTGATTGGTTCAGAGATCGGCAGCGTCGACAAATCCAGCGGCATCCGCAGCGTCCGCACGATTGTCCGCTTTGCCAATCGGCGCCAGGGTAAGCGAACTGACCACTTGTCCGGCATTTGCGAGAGTGGCCAATCGCAGGCTCGTCCGTCGATGAACGCAAGTCGAGGAACACCTTCGTCCAGTGCTGCTTCTTCGGATGCTCGATGACGCGGGACAGGATCATGGCGCGTTACGTTCAAGGCGGCTCGCAAGTATCGCTTCCAGTTGTTCAGTCGCTGTACGCAACCTCTGGGCGAGGCTTTCATTACTGAGGGAGATACTGCCGCGCCAGGCGAGGTAGGGGACGATCTCTTCCCAGATCTCGGCATCCTTCGGGGCGGCGAGAACGGCGCCGCCGGCGGCATAGAGCGGACTTTTCCCGGCCGTTTCCTTGAATTTGGACAGCACAGTAGCGGAGGGCGGCAATTGCATGTTCATCAGGTTGCTGTCCCAGTTGCGCGGAGGGATGCGCTTGCTCACGACAAACTCGTCAAACATCTGATCGACGAAAAACGCGTTGTTCTTGTCGAGCGCCGCCTCGAGCCGGCTTGTGCCAAAGAAATAGGAAATGATCGCGGCGCGCAGCGCCGGATCGGAAATGAGCTCGAGTTTGCCGGAGCCCTGGAGATCGAGAAAAGTCGGGCTTTGGGTCCGTAATGTTCGGCGCACGGTCAACTCGCTCAATCCGATGTTGATTTTCAGCGCGCGGTCGTCGGAGGTATCGTTACTGATCAGGTTGAAGACCTCGCTCGCCAGATTGGCATGAAACTTTTCGAATTCTATCTGTGCATCGATTTCCGCCCGGATGTTGTCGAGGTCGCTCTGCAATTGCCTCAAATACTCCGTCTCTGTGCGTCGGTCGGTGGCGAACTGGTTCCAGTTACTCACCTGAATACCGATAAACACGCCCAGCACCACTATGACGAAGTCGAGAGACACCGCCGTCCAGTGCTGCTGTTTCACATGCTCGATGACGCGGGAAAGGATCATTATTCAGTCTCGTGTTCGATGTTGAGGAGCTCGTCGAGCCGGTCTTCATCATAGTAGGATTCCGGCTTGATGTAGAGACTCCGCATCCCAGTGACACGTCAGCTCGAAATTTTTCGATCAGTCGTTCATATGTGATCCGACCCTGCAGCGGACCGAAGTCCGGAATTGGAGCATGCGGCGGACACGGGAGTCGGCGCCCTGGGCAATTGACACTTGTTCATGACTGGAGCGAATATGCCCGGCATTCCGGCCTGGCTGGAACCCGCACCGCTTGACTGAGCCCGGGCGCGGGCCGCCGATGCGCCGCTTCGGGGTGTATGGAAAGCCTGGCGAGGGAAGACATTCTGTCCGACGTGCTTCGGGGAGTCCGGCTTCGAGGAGCGGTATTCTTTTATCTGAGTTTTGGCCGCAAGTGGGCGACGGGCGCGCCGCCGGCGAAGGATCTTGCGCCGCTCGTATTGCCCGGCGCGGATCACGTGATGGAGTATCACGTCGTCACGCGAGGCGCAGCCTGGGCGGCAGTGGTCGGACAAGCGCCGGTACTGCTCGCGCCGGGCGACATCGTGATGTTCCCGCATGGGGACGCGCACGTACTGTCCAGCGAACCGGATTTGAAAGCCAGGATCGTCGATGCGGAATGGGTCTCCAAAAATCGACAGTATCGTCCGCCGATTACGCTCAATGATCTCGGCGACCATCGCGGCATGGAGGTCGCCAAACCGGCGTCGGGCGCGCTGACCAACATCGTCTGCGGCTTCTGGGGCTGCGACTTGAGGCCCTTCAATCCGTTGATCGCCCAGCTTCCGCCCATGCTGCACCTTCCTGCCGGCCGGGACGGCGCGTGGATGATAGACACACTCCAACAGGCGGTTTACGCGAGCTGCGAGAAGCGGCCCGGCAGCGACGTCATACTGGAACGGATCAGCGAGGTGATGTTCGTGCAGGCCGTGGGCCGGCATATCGCGGAGGCGCGCGAAGAGACCGGCTGGATAGCAGGCCTCCAGGACCGCCACGTAGGGCGTGCCCTCGCGTTGTTGCACGGCAATCCGGCCGAGGCGTGGACGGTCGATGAACTGGGACGACGCGTTGGTCTGTCGCGCTCGGCGCTGCATGAACGCTTCATGCAACTTATCGGGCAACCGCCGATGCAGTACCTTGCTCAGTGGCGCATGCAGCTGGCGGCCAAGCTGTTGCGCACGACCAGCAACACGGTAGCCTCGATCGCGCTCGACGTGGGTTACGAATCCGAAGCGGCGTTCGCTCGCGCCTTCAAGCGACTCGTCGGGTTGCCGCCGGCGGCCTGGCGCAAGCACGGCAACCCGACTCGTCCGGCAGGTCAGTCCATGCGT
>JBAUVS010000428.1:0-2238 GCA_049583345.1 Woeseiaceae bacterium | reverse complement strand
CAGCGTCGCCGGCAGGATCAGTGCGTAGAGGAAGGACGTGACGAGGAAACCCTCGTTGACCTCGTGGTTGCGGACGCCCGCAAACAGGACCTCCCAGAAGCCGCCCGCCAGCAGCGTGACTGCATAGATCGGCAGGAAGTAGACCAGACCGAACACGAAATTGTCGTACAGGCTCGACGGGTCGTGGCCGCCCGCACCGAGGAACATGACCGCGGCCTCGTGCCAGCCCGGCAGCGGCCCGATACCCTCGTTCGTCATTGCCATATTCGCCTGGAAGCCGGTGTTCCACATGCCGATGAGTGCACAGGGCGTGGCCGCCAGGACGACGAGGATCATGACGCGCTTTAAATCGATGGCATCACGGACGTGCGGCGAACTGTGGGTGACGTCGGCCGGCGAGTAGAGCAGCGTGTCGACCATCTCGTAGAGCGCGTGGAAACGCTGCAGGCGGCCGCCCTTGATGAACAGGGGCTCGATGTGGTCGAGGAACTTCCGGAGTCGCTTCATCAGCCGTTCACCTCAATCTCGTCGAGCGTCTTCCTGAGGTGCGGGCCGTAGTCGTACTTGCCGTTGCACACGAAAGAACACAATGCGACATCCTCTTCGTCGAGTTCGAGACAGCCGAGCTGCTGCGCGGCTTCGGTATCGCGGACCAGCAGGGACTTCAGCAACTGCGTCGGCAGGATGTCGAGCGGCATCACGCGCTCGAAGCTGCCGATCGGGACCATCGCCCGCGGGCTGCCGTTCTGCGTGCTGGTCATGTCGAAAGGCCCCTTGTGCAGCAAGGTCGAGGCGAATGCCCGCGACGAGGAAAAACGGTCCCGGCCGGGCCGGAGCCAGGCCAAAAACTCGCGCGGACTGCCTTCGGCGATCGCGCTGATCTGGTTGTGGTAGCGGCCGAGCCACGCGAGCGCTCCGGAGGCGCGATGGCCCGACAGTACCGAGCCCGAGATGACGCGGGCCCGTCCGGGCCGCAGCTCACCCGCGAGCAGGTCGATCGTGCTCGCTCCGGCGCGGGTGCGCAGGAGGCGCGGCTTCTTCACCATCGGTCCGCCGACCGCAACGATACGTTCGGTGGGCACGCGACCGGTCAGGAACAGCCTGCCGATCGCGACGATGTTCTGGTAACCGACATGCCAGACGGTCTTCTTCATGCTGACCGGATCGAGGAAGTGGATGTGTGTGCCGACCAGGCCTGCCGGGTGGGGGCCGGCGAACTCCGCGCGCCGGAAGCGCTCGCCCTCGGGACACGGAATATCGGCGCCCGGTGCCGTGCACAGGAACACCGGGCCCTCGGTCAGCTTCGAGGCGATCGTCAAGCCGGCAAGAAAGGACTCGCGGTCCTCGTTGATGACCAGCGCCGGATCCGCGGCCAACGGGTTGGTGTTGATCGCGGTGACGAACAGCGAATGCGGCGTCGCATCCGGTTTCGGGATGCGACCGAAAGGTCTCGTGCGGATCGCGGTCCACAGGCCGGACCGGGCCAGCGTCTCGCGAATCGTCGCCGCATCGAGCCCGCCGATCCTGGCCGGTTCGACGACCGGGAAGGCTTCTGCCGCCTCGCCGTCGACCTGCACAACGACGGAATTCAGGACGCGCCGCTCGCCGCGATTGATGTTGGATACGTAACCGGCGGCGGGGGACGTGTAGCGGACCTCGGGATTGCGCTTGTCGCGAAACAGTTCCTGACCGAGCTTGACCCGATCGCCCTGCTGCACCGACATCGTCGGCTTCAGGCCCGGCGTGTCCCAGCCGAGCAGCGCGACGCTGCCGACCTCGCGAGCCGCGGAGATGCGGGCCGCCGGCCGGCCCGCGATGGGGATGTCGAGTCCCTTCTTGATCGTTATCTGCATGGCAGGGTCCGTCGAATCAGGACCACCAGTGCCGGAACAAGACGCAGCCGACGAGCCACAGCGATCCGATGGTGTGGATCGCCAGCGTCGACTCGATCGCGCGCGTCATCGCCGCACGGTCCGCGATGCCCAGCCGGATCGCGAATCCCGCGCGGATCGCGAGAACCAGCAGTGCGGCCGGGACGAGCGGCGAGAGCAGCGGCAGTGCGCCCGTGAACGCGAGCCAGGCGGTCGCTGCGAGCGCGCTGACGTTCAGGAGCACATAGATCCATGCCGTCGCGCCGAGTCCGAAACGAACGGGCAGGGTACGCTTGCCGCTGGCGCCGTCGGCCGCGACGTCCGGCACCTCGTTGATCAGCAGGATCGCCGCCACCCAGGCGCTGAT
>JBAUVS010000427.1:0-12400 GCA_049583345.1 Woeseiaceae bacterium | reverse complement strand
TGTTGGCCGCCGCGCTCGCCGCCTGCGGCATCGGCCAGGCCGAGCAGGGGGCCGCCGCCCCGCCGCCGCCCCAGGTCACCGTCGCTCCGGTCCAGGTGAAGGACCTGCGCGACTGGGCAGATTTCACCGGCCGGCTGGAGCCCGTCAAGTCCGTGCAGATCCACGCCCGGGTATCCGGTGTCGTCGACACGGTCAATTTCACCGAAGGTGGCATCGTCGACAAGGGCGACCTCCTGTTCCGGATCGATCCGCGACCGTTCAAGGCCGAGGTGGAGCGCCTGGAGGCCGAGCGTCAACAGGCCAGGGCCGAACTGGCACTTGCCCGCTCGCATCGCGACCGGGCCGAGCGCCTGTTGGCCCAGAATGCGACGTCGCAGGAGGAGTTCGAAGAGAACTCGTCGAATGCCGCGGTCGCAAAATCGCGCCTCGCGAGCGTCGAGGCGCAACTCGACGCAGCGCAGCTCAATCTGTCGTTCACGCGCGTCACGGCGCCGGTCGGCGGACGCGTCTCGCGGGCGATCGTCACGGCCGGCAACCTCGTCGACAGCTCGACGTTACTGACGACGGTCGTGTCCCTCAACCCCGTCTACGCGTATTTCGACGTCGACGAACAGGCTTACCTGCGACACGTCAGGGCGAGCGGGGCAGAACCGGATGCCCGCGTCTATGTCGGACTCATCGACGAAGACGGCTATCCGCACGCCGGGAGACTGGATTTCGTGGACAACGAGGTTGACCCGGCCCACGGCACGATCCGCGCTCGAGCCGTGCTCGACAATGCGGATGGAAGCCTGACGCCCGGCCTGTTCGTGCGACTGCGCCTCGTCAGCCCCGAATCCCGCCATGCCGCCCTCGTCGATGACCGCGCCATCGGCACCGACCTCGGCCGCAAGTATGTGCTGGTCGTCGATGACGACAACGTCGCACAATACCGCGCCGTTCAGACCGGCCGTCTCATCGGCGGATATCGTGTGATCACCGACGGCCTGGTGGCCGGCGACGAGATCATCGTCAACGGACTGCAGCGTGTCCGCCCGGGCGCGCCCGTCGCACCGGTGCAGGCGGAAGCGCCCGCGGATACCGCCGCGATCCCCGAAGCTCTGCTCGGCGAGCCCGCCGCGGAGCAAGTCGCACAACGCACACCCTGAGACAATGCCATGAATTTTTCACAATTCTTCGTCCGGCGGCCGATCTTCGCTGCCGTCCTGTCGGCCATCATCTTCATCGCCGGTGCCATTTCGCTGCGCCTGTTGCCGGTCAGCGAGTACCCCGACGTTGTGCCACCGACGGTCGTGGTCAGAGCCAGCTATCCCGGCGCCAATCCGCAGGTCATCGCGGAGACCGTGGCCTCACCGCTGGAGCAGGCCGTCAACGGCGTGGACAACATGCTGTATACGTCGTCGCAGGCGACGTCGGACGGCCGCATGACGCTGACGGTCACGTTTGCGCTCGGCACCGACCTCGATCGGGCCCAGGTGCTGGTACAGAACCGCGTGTCGCAGACCCTGCCCAAGCTGCCCGAGGTCACGCAGCGGCTCGGCGTGGTGACGGAGAAGTCGTCGCCGGATTTGACGATGGTCGTGCACCTCGTCTCTCCGGACGACCGCTACGACATGCTGTACCTCTCGAACTACGCGACGCTTCGCGTCCGCGACGAGCTGTCGCGCATACCCGGCGTCGGCGATGCGCGGGTGTTCGGGGCGGGCGAATACTCGATGCGCGTGTGGCTGGATCCGGAAAAGATCGCCGCGCTGAATCTCACCGCCAGCGACGTCGTGCGTGCGATCCGCGAGCAGAACGTGCAGGTCGCCGCCGGCCAGCTCGGTGCACCGCCGGCGGAAAGCGCGGCTCAGTTCCAGCTCCTGATCGATACGAAGGGCCGCCTGGTCACCGAGGACGAGTTCCGCAACATCATCGTCAAGAGCGGCGAGCGCGGTCAGATCACGCGGCTGGGTGACGTCGCCCGCGTGGAGCTCGGAGCGAACAACTATTCGTTGCGCTCCCTGCTCGACAACCAGCCGGCCGCCGCGATTGCGATCTTCCAGCAGCCGGGCAGCAACGCCATCGAAATCTCGGACGAGGTGCGGGCGAAAATGCAGGAACTCTCGGCAGATTTCCCGCAGGGCGTCGAGTACTCGATCGTCTACGACCCGACCATGTTCGTGCGCGAGTCCATCAGCGCGGTCGTGCACACGCTGTTCGAGGCCTTGGCGCTCGTGGTGATCGTCGTGTTGCTGTTCCTGCAGACCTGGCGCGCCTCCATCATCCCGCTGGCCGCAGTGCCGGTGTCGCTGATCGGCACGCTGGCGGTGATGCACCTGTTCGGATTCTCGATCAATGCACTGTCGCTGTTCGGCCTGGTGCTGGCGATCGGCATCGTCGTAGACGACGCGATCGTCGTGGTGGAGAATGTGCAGCGCCATATCGATCGCGGGCTCGCGCCGATGGATGCGGCGAAGCAGGCGATGCGCGAAGTCACCAGCCCGATCATCGCGATCTCGGCCGTGCTGGTCGCGGTGTTCGTTCCGACGGCCTTCATCAGCGGCCTGAGTGGCCAGTTCTACAGTCAGTTCGCCCTGACGATCGCCATCAGCACCGTCATTTCGGCATTCAACTCGCTCACGCTGTCGCCGGCGCTGTCCGCCGTATTGCTCAGGCCGGAATCGGCGCCGCCGGACCGGCTGCAGCGCGGTATCGACTTCGCCTTCGGCTGGTTGCTGCGCCCGTTCCACCGGTTCTTCGAACGCTCGTCGGGGCGCTACGTGGGGCTGGCCGGACGGCTGCTCCGGCGGTCCGGGATCGCCGTCGTCGTCTACGCGGTACTCATCGGGGTGGCGTGGTTGGGCTTCGCGAAGGTGCCGTCCGGTTTCATCCCGCAACAGGACAAGGGTTACCTGGTGGCGTTTGCACAGTTGCCCGAAGGTGCCTCACTGGACAGGACCACGGACGTGGTCCGGCGCATGGGCGACATCGCGCTGGCCGAGCCGGGCGTCGCCCACTCGGTCGCGTTTCCGGGATTGTCGGTGAACGGCTTCGTCAACGAGCCCAACGCCGGCATCGCGTTTATCGCGCTGCGCGACTTCGAACATCCGGAAGTCAATTCCGGTCGTTCGGCCTGGGAAGTCGCGGCGGCACTGAACCGGAAGTTCGCTTCGATCCAGGATGCGTATATTGCGGTGTTTCCGCCGCCCGCCGTGCAGGGCCTGGGGACTATCGGCGGCTTCAGGATGCAGATCGAGGACCGGGCGAGCCTGGGGCTGAAAACGCTGTTTGCCGAGACGCAGAAGCTGGTCGGCATGGCGTGGCAGAACCCGGCGATCACCGGCGCTTTCTCCGGCTTCCAGATCAACGTGCCGCAGGTGCGTGCAAACGTGGATCGGGAGAAGGCCAAGGCGCAGGGAGTCGACCTGACCGATATCTTCGAGACGATGCAGGTCTACCTCGGTTCGCTGTATGTGAACGACTTCAATCGCTTCGGCCGGACCTACCAGGTGAACGCGCAGGCAGACCAGTCGTTCCGCCTCGAGGCGCCGGACATCCTTAAACTCAAGGTGCGCAGCAAGGACGGCGACATGATCCCGCTCGGTGCGTTCGTCACGTTGGCGCAAAGTTCCGGATCGGACCTCGTAATGCACTACAACGGCTACCCGACCGCGGAGATCAATGGCGGACCGGCGCCCGGTCATTCCTCGGGTGAGGCCCAGGATGCGATCGAGTCGCTGGCCGGTACGAACTTGCCGAACGGCATGGCCTTCGAGTGGACCGGCCTGACCTACCAGCAGATCATTGCAGGCAATGCCGGCGCGTGGATCTTCCCGCTGTCCGTGTTGCTCGTGTTCCTGGTGCTGGCCGCGCTGTACGAGAGCCTGAGCTTGCCGCTGGTGGTGATACTGATCGTGCCGATGACGTTGCTTTCCGCCATCGCCGGAGTCTGGCTGTCGAGAGGCGACAACAACATCTTTACGCAGATCGGCCTGATCGTGCTGGTCGGACTCGCCTGCAAGAACGCAATCCTGATCGTCGAGTTCGCCCGTGTCCGCGAGCAGGAGGGTGCCAGTGCCTGGGATGCGGTGCTGGAGGCCTGTCGGCTCAGGTTGCGACCGATCCTCATGACCTCGATCGCGTTCACGGCTGGCGTGGTGCCGCTGGTGCTGTCGACCGGCGCGGGCGCGGAGATGCGCAATGCCATGGGAGTGGCGGTATTCGCCGGCATGCTGGGCGTCACCGTGTTCGGTCTGCTGCTGACCCCGATCTTCTACTGGGTAGTGCGCCGTCTCACGGGGGCGGCGCGCCGGGCCGCGGAGCCCGCGTTGCCGCAGCCGGAAACGGCCGGTTGACCTAACATTAGGAATAGCCATGAAAAGTTTGTATGCAATCCTCCTGGTCCTGAGCCTCGCGTCGTGTGCGGCCGGGCCGGACTACGTCGCTCCGGAGACCGCGGCGCCGGAATTCGTCCGGGCCGCCGAAGCGCAGGTAACGGAACGGCCGTTCGAGGCCGCGTGGTGGGAGCAGTTCGGCGATCCGGTGCTGAGCCAACTCGTCGATCGCGCATTGAGCGGTGATCTGGACTTGCAAGCCGCGGCCGCGCGTGTCGAGGAAGCACGGGCCCTGGCCGGTGAATCGCGCCGCGCGTTGTGGCCGGAAGTGAGCGCCGGCGCCGCTGCCGGGAAGAGCAAGGCGCAACAGCCGGGCTTTTCCAGCCAGCGCCTCGAGGTACAGGAGTACCGGACGGGCCTGGAAACGAAGTGGGAACTGGATTTGTTCGGGCGTGCCCGCCGCAATGCCGAAGCGGCCGCTGCCGACGCGGAGGCCGCGGAAGCGGACCTGCATGCCGTGCAGGTGCTCGTGGCCTCGGAAGTCGCCACAACCTACCTCGAGCTGCGCGGCGCGCAGAAGCGCCTGGCCGTGGCGCGTGACAACCTGGCGTCGCAGCAGAAGACGCTGGACCTGATACGGGTCAAGCTCGAACTCGGCCGCGGTACCGAGCTGGATGTCGCCAGCGCCAGGGCGCAGTACTCGGCGATCGAGGCGGGCATTCCGCCGCTGGCCGCGGCCGAGGAGATCGCCGGCCACCGTCTCGCGGTGCTGACCGGGCAACGCCCCGGTGCACTGGACGACCTGTTGGAGCCGCGCGAGATCGCCCCGCAGGTGACCACGCTCAATGTCGGTTCGGCGGACACACTGTTGGCGCGAAGGCCGGACGTGCGCGCGGCAGAGCGGCATCTGGCGGCATCCTCGGCCCGGGTCGGCGCGGCAACGGCCGATTTCTTCCCGCGCCTGAGTCTCTCCGGTTTCATCGGATTCATCGCCGGCGATGCCGGTGCATTGGGAGAGACGGCGAGCCGTGCCTGGAACGCCGGATCCACGCTGTCGTGGTCCGCGATCAACGGCGAACGTTCCCGGTTGAGTGCCGCCGAGGCGCGGGCCCATGGTGCGCGGGCCGCGTATGAAAAGACCGTGTTGCTGGCGCTGGAGGAGGCCGAGGATGCGTTTGCGCGCTACGGTCACAATCGGCAGCGGCTCACCGCGGCAGTCGACCGGGTGGACGCGTCACGCAAGGCCGCGTCTCTCGCGCGGATTCAATACCGGGAAGGCGCGCTGGATTACCTGCGGCTACTCGACGCAGAGCGCACGGTGCTCGACGCCGAAGACGCGCTGGCAACGGCCGAGACGGAGCTGAACACGTCCGTGGTGCAGATCTACAAGGCGCTGGGCGGCGGCTGGGAAGCCGCGCCGGACGAAGTCGGCTAGCCTGCATTCGGATCGGGCAGGGCTTTGACGCGCCGGCCTCTTGAATTGGATTCGAGGGGAGCGACAAAGCCCTCATTCTGTTCGCTCACCAATCGCTTCGGACGACCGGTTCGACCGCGGCGCTCGCGCCGCAGGCGGCCGTGGCGGCCAGGGCTGTGAGGGCGAGCAGCAGGCCTGGCAACCGCTTCGGTGGCTTGGCAGTCAAATGTGGACTTCCGATGGCATGGAACCGGGATGGGACGTCGTCGGTCCACACCGGGTTTGAATCACCTCATGAGCCTTGGCGGCACGGGCTTTGTCACTGGATCGCATGGGCCCTTGATGAGACAGTTATGGACATGATCGAACTGCAGGGCGTCCACAAGTACTACCGCACCGGTGACCAGGCCCTGCATGTGCTGAAGGGCATCGATCTCACCATCCGCGAGGGTGAGCTGGTCTCCATCATGGGCTCGTCGGGATCGGGCAAGTCCACGCTGCTCAACATCCTCGGCATCCTCGATGGTTATGACAGCGGCTCCTATGTGCTCGCCGGCCGGCAGATGGGCCATCTGCGCGGGGGTGAGGCGGCCCGCATGCGCAACCAGCTGCTGGGGTTCATCTTCCAGTCGTTCAACCTGTTGCCGTTCAAGAACGCGGTGGAGAACGTGGCGCTGCCGCTCTACTACCAGGGTGTCGGCCGCCGCGAACGCAACTACCGCGCCGAGAAGTTCCTCGACATGGTGGGCCTGGCTGAGCGCCGCACCTTCATGCCCAACCAGCTCTCCGGCGGACAGAAGCAGCGCGTGGCCATCGCGCGCGCGCTGGTCGGTTCCCCGAAAGTGATTCTCGCCGACGAGCCCACGGGCGCGCTCGACAGCCATACGACGCAGGAGGTCATGTCGCTGCTCAAGGACGTGCACCAGCGCGGCAACACGATCGTGCTGGTGACCCACGAAATAGACTTGGCCAGCCAGACGCAGCGGCAGATCTTCCTCAAGGACGGACAGATCTCGACGCGCCAGCACTTCGACGTACAGCCCGAGACCGTCGGATGATGCTCGACGGCCTGCAGGAGATCCTGTTCACGCTGCGGCAGAACAAGCTGCGCACGCTGCTCACGGCGTTCGGTGTCTTCTGGGGCATCTTCATGCTCATCGTGCTGCTCGGCGCCGGCCGTGGCATGCAGAACGGCGTGCTCGACGACTTCGGCTCGGACGTGCTGGACTTCATCATCGTCTGGTCGGGGGACACCAGCGTGGCGTATCGCGGCATGGGCCTGGGCCGCCACATCCGCCTCGACCGCTCGGACGTCCAGGCCGTGTCTCACCAGATTTCGGGCATCGGCGTGATCTCGGGCGAGACCGTGCTCGGGCGCGGCCTCATAAACTATGCCGACAAGAACAGCAACGCCGAGATCCACGGCATCCCGGACGAATACTTCGACGTGAAGAGTGACGTGCCCTTCAATTTTGGCCGGCGCGTCGATCCGCTCGACATCGACCAGATTCGCAAGGTGGCGCTCATCGGCACCATGGTCGCGGAACGGCTGTTTTCCGCGGGCGAGGACCCGGTGGGCAAGGACATCCGCGTCAAGGACGTGGTCATGAAGGTGGTCGGCGTGTTCTACGACAAGGGCAACCGCGGCCGCAATTCCGAGCGCGTCTACCTGCCGCAGTCGACCTTCACGAGAGTGTTCGGCGGCAGCGATCGCATCGACTCCATCTGGTTGCGGCCCGCGCCCGGCATAGACGGGTTCGAGCTCGAGAAGAAAGTGGTGGCGCTGCTCAAGCGTCGCCACGACGTGGCGCCGGACGACCGGCGTGGTGTGAATTCCTTCAATATGGCGACGCCCGCGCAGAACGTGCTCGGCCTGTTCGTCGGCATCAACGTGTTCATCTGGTTCGTGGGTCTGGGCACGCTCATGGCCGGCATCGTCGGTGTGAGCAACATCATGATCATCACTGTCAAGGAGCGCACGCGCGAGATCGGCATCCGCAAGGCGCTCGGCGCCACGCCGTTCTCCATCGTCGGCACGCTGCTGCTGGAATCCACGCTGGTGACCGGCATCGCCGGATATCTCGGGCTGGTGTTCGGTGTCGGGCTGCTCGAGCTGGTGGCCATGGGGCTGCGCGCCGCCGGCACCAAACTGCCATATTTCATGAATCCGGAGGTGAATTTCCGCGTAGCGGTGATCGCCATCCTGTTGCTGGTGGCGGTGGGCGTGCTGGCAGGGCTCATGCCGGCGCTGCGCGCCGCGAAGATCACGCCCATCGAAGCCATGCGTGCCGAGTAGCTGGCCATGTTCATCGACGTCGAAAAATGGCAGGAGATCTTCAAAACGCTGGGGCAGCACAAGCTGCGCACCACGCTCACGGCATTCGGCGTGTTCTGGGGAATCTTCATGCTCACGGTGCTGCTGGGGGCGGGCCGCGGCCTGGAGAACGGGGTTTACGATTCGTTCCCGCGCGTCTCCAACGCCATCTACATCTGGTCGCAGGGCACGACGCAGCTTCCCTACCAGGGCCGGCCCGTCGGCCGGCAGATCGGGCTCGAGCCGGGCGACGTCGACGCCATCGAGCGCAACGTGCCCACCGTCGGCTGGATCAGGGGCCAGAACTCGGTCGGCATCTGGTCGGGCAGCCCGCCCATCGTTACCTACAAGGCGAAGAATGGCGCGTTCAGCGTGCAGGGCGGCTACGAGGGCGTCGAGGACGTGAACGCCATGCGCATCACCGAGGGCCGCTCCATCAACACGCTCGACGAGCAGCAGCGCCGCAAGGTGGCACTCATCGGCCAGCGCGTGCGCGACCAGCTGTTCGAGCCGGGCGATCCGGTGCAGGGCATGGACATCGTCATCAACGGCATCAGCTTCCAGGTGATCGGCGTGTTCAGCTCGCTGTCCAACGGCAACCAACAGCAGGAAGAGGAGCGCATCTATTTGCCGAACGACACGCTGCGCTACGCCTTCAACCAGGTGGGCTGGGTGGGCAGCTTCGTGATCGTGCCGAAGCCCGGGGTCGATGCGCGCGTGACTGAAGCCGATGTCAAGAGCTATCTGGCGCAGATCAAGAAGGTGAGCCCGCAGGACAAGGGCGTGTTCGGCAGCTTCAACATGCAGGACGAATACGACAAGGTCGATGGCCTGTTCACCGGCATCAAGGTGTTCAGCTGGGTGGTGGCGATCGGTACCATCCTCGCGGGCGCCATCGGCGTGGGCAACATCATGCTCATCGTGGTCAAGGAGCGCGTGCGCGAGATCGGCTTGCGCAAGGCGCTCGGCGCCACGCCCGGTTCGATCGTCGTCATGATCATGCAGGAGTCGGTGTTCATCACCGCGGTGGCGGGCTACAGCGGCTTGGTGTTCGGAACCCTGCTCATCGAATTCATCGGGCGGATGCTGGACGCGGCCGGCGGCAAGGCCGGCTTCTTCGGGCGCCCGGAGGTGGATTTCACCACCGCCATGTTCGCCATGGGGGTGCTGGTGCTTTCCGGGGTGCTGGCCTCGTTGATGCCGGCGGCCAAGGCGGCCGCGGTCAATCCGATCATTGCATTGCAGGACGAATAATGAAGCGAGTCATTCGATATCTGGTTCTCGGCATCATCGCGGTGGTCTTCATCGGCACGCTGATGTTCCTCTACCGCAAGTCGCACCAGCCGCCGCAGGTGTTCCAGACCGACACCCCGGCGAAGATGACCATCATCAAGAAGACCGTGGCGGTCGGCAAGGTCATACCGCGGCGCGAGGTCGAGGTGAAATCGCAGGTCTCTGGCGTGGTCGAGAAGCTGTACGTCACGGCGGGGCAGCAGGTGAAGAAGGGTGCCATCATCGCGCGCATCTCACTGCGCCCCAACATGCTCAATGTGAATACCGCCGAGGCGCAACTGCAGTCGGCAAAGATCAGTCTCGAGAACCTGGCCGCGGACATGGAGCGCTATCGCAAGCTGGTCGCCGATCACGTCATCTCCGAATCCGAGTTCCGCAAGTTCGAGACGGACTACAACCTGCAGAAGGAGGCGGTGGCGGCGGCGGAGAACTCCGTGCTGCTGCTCAAGACCGGCAAGACGCGCGACTCCGACATCGTCTCCAACCTGATCCCCGCCACCATCGACGGCACGGTGCTCGACGTGCCCAACAAGGAAGGCGCGTTCATCCTCGAGACCAGCACCTTCCAGTCCGGCACCACGCTGGCCACGCTCGCCGACATGAATGACATGATCTTCGAAGGACTGGTGGACGAATCCGAAGTCGGCAAGCTGCGCGAAGGCATGGAGCTGGTGCTCAACGTGGGCGCGCTCGAGGGCCGGCCATTCCGGGCGACGCTGGAATACATTTCGCCCAAGGGCGTCACGGACCAGGGCGCGATCAAGTTCACAATACGCGCCGCCGTGCAGCTCGAGAAGGACCTGTTCCTGCGCTCAAACTACAGCGCCAACGCGGACATCGTGCTCGACAAGCGCGAGAACGTGCTGGCAATCAACGAAGGCGACCTGATCTTCGAAGGCGGCTCGACTTTCGTCGAGGTTGAGACCGCGCCGCAGGTATTCGCAAGACGCGAAATCAAGACCGGCCTTTCGGACGGTATCAACATCGAAGTGATTTCGGGCCTGAGCGCCGGCGAGCGCATCAAGCACCGCTGAGCGGCGGGCAGCGGCCGCGCGCTGCCCGTCCATGGGCGTCCGCGCCTGCTCGGTTGGTGACGCCCGGACCGAGGTTCCGGGCCAGGAGTTTCTGTACCTCGTCGAGCAGCGTCATGGGGTGTAGGGCGCAAAACAACATCCGGATCGTTAGGCAGCCCATTGAAGGCAGAGGTGCTCAGCGACCAGTCGAGATCGGGGCTTGAACCAGGCGGCGAGAGCGAAAAAGAGCAGCCGGATCACAGATGGGGACTCCAAGTGCTTCTTGTTATTGGATTATCAATCGTCGGGCCGATGCTCACATTGCGCCCGGATGGAATTCTTGCGACCTACAGCCCATTCTTGAGATATGCATCCCGAAATGGCTGTGATCACCTCGCGCGAAATCAGTGGTCAATGATCACAACTTCTCCTGTCAGCCGAATGTCGCGAGATGACGAGCCGACGAATACTGGCCGCATCCCGGTCGCGAGCTGCCAGTTGTGTGCATCCGCAGACCAGTAGGATGCCAGTCTCGAAGGGGCGGAAAGTGTCACGCGGCGGGATTCACCCGGACGCAGCTCGATTCTGTCGAAAGCCACAAGTTTGCGATTCTCCATCTTTACGTGCGGATTTGTCGGCGGGCCAAGATACACCTGCGGTACTTCGGATCCCGGGACGGGACCCGTATTCTCGACAGTGAACTCGACGTTCAGTGTGTCGCCGTCGAAATCAGCTGCGAGGTCGGAGTATCCGAACTTTGTATAGGACAGGCCATGACCGAACGGGAACAATGGGTTGAGTCCTCTTGAATCGTACCACCGATAGCCGACGAATATTCCTTCCGAGTAGTCCTCTTGGCCGTCAATCCCCGGGTACTGATCGGGCGATTTTGTCGGAAGATCGGCGAGCCGAGCGGGAAATGAGACAGGAAGCTTACCGCCAGGGTTGCTTTCGCCGAGCAACAAGGACGCCGTCGCTCGATCGCCTTCCTGTCCCGGGTACCAGGCCAGCAATACGGCATCGACCTCGTCGAGCCACGGCATAAACACCGGAGCCCCGACGTTGAGGACGACGATGACATCGCCTTTGCTGGCCTTGGCGATCCTGTGAATGAACGCGTCCTGATAGCCAGGTAGTGCAAGCGAATTCCGGTCAGTGCCTTCCGTGCCTTCGACGTACGCAAAAACGACGACCGCATCGGCAACGCTGGCTGCGTCAACGCTTGCCTGGAAATTGGCCTGTCTTGCCTCCGGAGTCACCCACGCCAATCTAACCTGCAGGGGTTCGTGGCCCTCATTGGATTCGAACAGGGTGGGTTTGCCGTCGGCGCTAACCTTCAGGGTGTAATCCTGTCCAGCTGTGAGCGCGACTGAACCCGTGGAATTCTTGAGGCCGTCCTGTGTCGGCAGCAGTGAAGTTGAATTGGAGAGAATCCCGCCTGTCGAAGCAACACGCTCTCCGTCGATGAGAAGTTCCGCCGTGCCGTGTGCGGATTGTATCTTCAGATCGTAGTCGCCGGTCGAAGGTGCCTTGAGCTTGCCGGTCCACGTCCAGCGCGTCCCGAAGGGAAGTGCGTTCGCCCCGACAAAGTCGATGGTCGAGTCGGCGAACGTCTCTGCGTCATCTTCGTTGCTACGCTGCAAGCCGGGTTGGTCTGTATCGCCGGCGTGGTGCAGCGCGGACGCCGGGATCGGCGCTCCGTCCAGGTCGATGCCGGTCAGGTAATTGAGATCTGCCCGGTTGCCGAGCTCCCCCTTCATCGCATCGACGACACTGCCGCGCCGAACGGGCATCACGCGGGAACTGCCTCCGCCGCCGATCAACGGCATTCGTGCCGTTGGGCCAAGAATCAGGACCGAGGTAACGCGATCAGGATCGAGCGGCAGGGCAGAGTTCTCGTTCTTCAGCAGGACCGCGCCCCGTTCAGCGGCATATTCGGCGACAGCGGCCTGGCTGTCGGGATCGGCGCTGGCCGCCGAAACTTTGGTGTCGCCCAGCAGCCCGAATCGCTGCATTTGGCGCAGAATTGGCCGAAGGGCATTGTCCACGG
>JBAUVS010000426.1:0-7367 GCA_049583345.1 Woeseiaceae bacterium | reverse complement strand
ATTATTTTATATCAAATTACTTGACATCAAAAGGAAAATGCGGATACTCGACCGTGAGATGGTCCTGTTTGAGCCACTGTAAGCAATGCACACCCCGCCCGGACCCCGACAGCCCACCGCGAGCCGGCCGGCACAGCCGGAGTCTCATCCCGTAACCAATTCGATCTCGCCGAAGTTCGACAGGGCGGACCAGCGCAAGCAGCGGCTCAACCAGGACCATCTCGCAACGGCAGGGACAGGAGTCCCGAATCTGCCGAAATTTTCACGGACATTCCGTTAACTACAGGAGCATCCTGAAATGGGTACGTTCAGCGACGATTTTGAAGAGTTCGAATTCTTCGATAACCCGAGGGTTCAGAGGATTATGCGCGAACAGAATCGTCAAATTCGGAAGAGCCGCGCTCACGGTCATCACGGCCCGGGCGACGACTATGACGACGACTTCGATGATTACGATGACTTTGACGATTACGACGACTACGATGAGGAAGAGTTCGATCGTCAGCAGTACATGGAGTGAAGTCGACCCACAGACAACAAATCAATTAGCGGCTCCCCAGGGAGCCGCTTCTTTTTCGGAGCCAGTCCCTGGCCGGTACTTCGACATAACGGGTCAGGAACCCTGCGAACGCGTTCGAGAAAATCGTCGCGAGGACCATCACGACGAGCACCTCCCACAGGTGAAGGGGCACGAGGTCTTCCTTGTGTATCGTCCGATAGCCGATAACCGCCGCCGGGATGAGGAAGATCGGATGGAACAGGTAGATCGAATAGATGTTGCCCGAGATCGTATGCCAGACGGGCAACTCCGCAAAACGGTAGAACGGTTTCAGCAGGCGTGACTTGCCGTACCACAATGCCAGAGCGAACAGCGATACGCCGATCGCGAACAGGAATCGGTGTATCGCCCAGAACCACAACCAGAACTCGTCACCAAGGCGGGAGTACATGAAACTGCCGGCATCCTGGATGGGGAGGAAACCGCTGATCACGATCAGCAACAGTGCCACGGCGACAAGGGCATAGGTACGCAGCCGGCTGGCGAACAACCGCAGCAAGTGCCCCTCCCGGTACAACACGATGTAGGCCATCAGGAACCCCAGCAGGAAGGGGTTGGCGCGGTAGCCGAGGTGATAGTAGAGGTCGTCGAGCGTATCGGGTGTGCCGGCCCCCGATAGCATGACGTAGACGGGCGTGCGATAGCTTTCCGGATCCGCCGTCAGCGTCAGGAACCGGGCGACGAGGCACAGCACCATCGCCAGCACGGCCAGCGTCACCGGCATCTTGCTGCGCAGTGCTCCCAGGACAAGAAAGGGCAGGATCACGAAGAACTGCATAAGGACTTCGAGGGACCAGCCCACCGGGATGATCGTCTTGACATCGAACAGATTACTGACGAACAACAAGTTGAACAGGAGGGTTTTCACCGTCACTCTGGTCGTGAAGCAATACAACGCGAGAGCGATCCCATACATCGGCAGGATCCTTGAGATGCGGCGCATGTAGAAGCGCCGCAGGTCGATTCGGCCGTGCTTGATGACCTCCCGCAGGAGCAGATAAGAGAGCAGGAAGCTGGAGAACAGGAAAACCAGCTCGGAGCCGAGTGCCTGCCAGAGGATGTTGAATGGCTGCGGGATCGCGGCGACATAGTGCGGAAGATCCGCCGGCTCCAAGAGCGAGGCCGTGCCCACGGTCACGTGAAAGCAGATGACCAGGATGATGCCGATCGCGCGCATGCAGTCGATGATCGAACGATGGGCAACAGTATCGAGGAGCATTGTCAATCCGGTCGGATAGTGGGCGTGCCGCGGCGATTCTACATCGCCGGCGGTGCTGTGCACGCAAGACCAATGTTGCTAAAGTACGCTCCCTGCAAGAGCGGAACCAGCCCGAGCCATACTCCGGAAGCCCCTGTGGAGGACCCTGCATGAGAATCGGCGTGCCGAGAGAAATACACGCGGGCGAAAAGCGCGTCGCCACGACACCTGAAGTCGCCGCTCAGCTGATCGAGCTGGGGTTCGGCGTGGCCGTGGAAAAGGACGCCGGCGCCCGCGCCAGTTACTCCGACGAAGCCTATGCCGCTGCCGGCTGCGAGATGGTCGAGGGGGCGAAGGACCTCTGGGCCGGCTCGGACATCATCCTCAAGGTGCGCGCGCCGGAAGGCAATGAACTCGCCATGCTCCGGGCCGACCAGACCCTGATCGCATTCCTCGCGCCTGGCCAGAACCCCGATCTCCTCGAGAGGCTCACCGCCTCGGGAGCGACGGCGCTGTCCATGGACAGTGTGCCCCGCATCTCGCGGGCGCAGAAGCTCGATGCGCTGAGCTCGATGGCGAATATCGCGGGCTACCGTGCGGTCATCGAGGCGGCGCAGCACTTCGGCCGATTCTTCACGGGTCAGATCACGGCTGCCGGCAGGATCCCGCCGGCCAAGGTGCTCGTGATCGGTGCGGGCGTCGCCGGGTTGTCGGCGATCGGCACGGCGAAGAGCATGGGTGCGATCGTACGAGCCTTCGATACCCGGCCCGAGGTGGCCGAACAGGTCGAGAGCATGGACGCCGAATTCCTGATGCTGGACTTCGAGGGCGAGGACGGCACCGGCGAAGGCGGCTACGCGAAGGTCATGAGCGATGAGTTCATCAAGGCGGAGATGGCGCTGTTCGCGGAACAGGCCCGGGACGTCGACATCATCATTACGACGGCCCTGATCCCGGGCAAGCCGGCTCCGCGGCTCATTACGGCGGACATGGTGCGCTCGATGAAGGACGGCAGCGTCATTGTCGATCTCGCCGCAGAGACCGGCGGTAACTGCGAGCTCACCGAAGCAGACAAGGTCATCGAGCGCGACGGCGTGACGATCATCGGCTACACGGATCTGCCGAGCCGGCTCGCCGCACAATCGAGCCAGCTGTTTGCGACGAACCTGAAACACCTGCTCACGGAACTGTGCCCGGAAAAGAACGGCGAGATCGTCGTCGACATGGAAGACGAAGTCATCCGCGGCGCCACCATCTGTATCGGGGGCAAGACGACCTGGCCCCCGCCGCCGCCGAAGATCTCCGCGACACCGGCCAAGGCTGCTCCCGCACCCGCACCCGCGCCTGTGCCTGTGCCGAAGAAACCATCGGTGTTCGGACCCGTCGCAGCCATCGTACTGGCCGGTCTCGCGTTACTCGGCCTGGGCGCGGTCGCCCCGCCCGCTTTCATGGCACATTTCACTGTGTTCGTGCTCGCGTGCTTCGTCGGATACATGGTGATCTGGAACGTAACGCCGGCACTGCACACGCCTTTGATGAGTGTCACCAACGCGATCTCGAGCATCATCGTGATCGGGGCGCTGTTGCAGATCAGTTCTCCCGTCGGCGTCATCATGTGGATCGCCGGGTTCACCGTTATGCTGACCAGCGTCAACATCGCGGGCGGATTCGCCGTGACGCGCCGCATGCTCGAAATGTTCAGGAAGTGAGGCGCCGATGATCAGCACCGGAATCGTGACCGTCTCGTACATCGCGGCGACGGTCTTGTTCATCCTCGCTCTCGGCGGGCTGTCCAACCAGGAGACGGCGCGGCGCGGCAACTGGTACGGAATTACGGGCATGGCGATCGCGCTGGTCGCGACCGTGCTCGGCGTCGTCTCCAGGCATTATACGATCCTGCTCGTTGCATTGGCGTTGGGAGGCAGCGTCGGCATCGTGCTCGCACGCCGCGTTCAGATGACGCAGATGCCCGAACTCGTCGCCATACTCCACAGCCTCGTCGGCCTCGCCGCCGTGGCCGTCGGGTTCGCCAACTTCATGGATCCGGCGAGTCATTTCACGGGCGTCGACCTCACGATCCACGACATCGAGACGTATCTCGGCGTCCTGATCGGTGCGGTGACCTTCTCCGGTTCGGTCATCGCGTTTTTGAAGCTCAGCGCGCGCATCAGCGGCAGCCCGCTGACCCTGCCCGGCAGGCACTGGCTGAACCTGGCGCTCCTCGTTGCCGCAATCTGGTTCGGCATCCAGTTCGTACAGCAGTCCGGCGGCGGCGGCGGGCTCATCCCGCTCATCGCGATGACCGTCATCGCGCTGTTGTTCGGCGTGCACATGGTGATGGCCATCGGCGGCGCGGACATGCCGGTCGTCGTGTCGATGCTGAACAGCTACTCGGGCTGGGCTGCCGCGGCTACCGGCTTCATGCTCAGCAACGATCTCCTGATCGTCACCGGTGCACTGGTCGGCTCGAGCGGTGCGATTCTCAGCTACATCATGTGTCGCGCCATGAACCGGCGGTTCCTCGCGGTGATCGCGGGTGGATTCGGCACCGGCGGCGGCGGCGCGGCGGCCGGCGGCGACCTCGAGGGTGAGGTCGTCCCCATCGAGGCCCAGGAGGCGGCGGCGTTGCTGGCCAACGCGAAGGAAGTCATGATCGTGCCGGGCTACGGCATGGCGGTTGCGCAAGCGCAGCACGTTGTCTACGAGATCACGAAAGTGTTACGCGAGAAGGGCGTGAACGTCCGCTTCGGAATCCACCCGGTCGCCGGACGAATGCCCGGCCACATGAACGTGCTGCTTGCCGAAGCCAAGGTCCCTTACGACATCGTCTACGAGATGGACGAGATAAATGACGACTTCCCGGATGTCGATGTCTCCGTGGTCATCGGTGCGAACGACATCGTGAATCCTTCGGCCCAGGAAGTGCCCGACAGTCCGATCGCCGGGATGCCGGTCCTCGAGGTCTGGAAAGGAAAGATTACGATCGTCCTGAAGCGCAGCATGGCGACCGGTTATGCCGGCGTCCAGAACCCGCTGTTCTTCAAAGACAACACGCGCATGCTGTTCGGAGATGCCAAGGACAGCCTCGACGCTGTCCTAAAAGCCCTCTAAACTAGCGCCACCCGGAGGAAAACGGAGTATCCAGAGGTAGATCTATGCTGGCAGGTATCGCTTCCGACATCTCGCAACAAGTGCTGCGAACGGATGTGGCCGGCATGCCGATCGAATGGATCGACTACCGTGAAGCGGTGCGCCTGTACCACGCCGAGCAGGTTGCCTACGATTGCGGCACGCTGCTTTATACGGTGTTCGGCGGCTTCAGTGCCTTCGACGGAAATCGCAGCCGCATCGCCGTCAATTCGATTATCGCGACGCATGGCACGAGTCAGGGCCTTGCGCACAATCGCGACAAGTACGTGCCGCCACTCAACAACCGCACGCTGTTCAAGCGCGACGCCAACATTTGCCTCTACTGTGCGATGCGCTACCCGACGCGGGACCTGACTCGCGATCACATCACGCCGTTGTCGAAAGGCGGCACCGATTCGTGGACCAACGTCGCGACGGCCTGTCGCCGCTGCAACAATTACAAGGGCGGCCGCACGCCGGAGCAGGCCGGCATGCAGCTCGTCGCGGTACCGTTCACGCCGACTTACGCCGAATACATCTATCTCAAGGGCCGCCGCGTGCTCGCCGATCAGATGCAGTATCTGCTCGCGCACATCCCGCGCTCGAGCCCGTTGCATGCGCGCCTGACGGGCCATCTCGCCGACGGCGGCGAGATCGTCGACGTCCACTTCCACGGGTAACACTGGCAGGCGAAACGCGGGCGCGGCCGGCGAGTCACAAGGTGCCGCGCTCCGGCAGCGGCTTGCCGGGATGGCTCGCTTCGCCGCGCTTTACTCCCGGCAAACCGCAGCCCACGCCCGGCACCCTTTCGGCCTTCGGGGGTACCTACCTCCGATCTCCGCCGTCCCGTGTGACATGCTTACCGGCTATACTCCGGGGTCATGCAATATCTGATCGACGCCAGCGTCTATGTCTTCCGCGCCTACTATTCGATACCGGACGACATGGTCGACGGCGACGGAAATCCGATCAATGCATTCTACGGTTTCTGCAGATTCCTCGGCGATTTTCTCGAACAGGTCAATCCGGAACACGTCGCCGTGTTGTTCGACGAGAGCCTCACGACGTCGTTCCGTACCGAGATCTACCCGGAGTACAAGGCCAACCGGGACCCGGCGCCGCCGGAGCTGAAGCGCCAGTTCCAACAGTGTCGAAGGCTGGCGAGCGCGCTCGGCGTGATGGCGCGGGGCAGCCCACGGTACGAGGCGGATGACCTGATCGGAACGCTCGTCGTGTATGGCAGGAACGTGCAACGGCCGTCGACGATCGTGAGTCGGGACAAGGACCTTGCGCAGCTGCTGACGCGGGACGACGTCTTCTGGGACTTCGCAGGCAGAGGCAAGGTGGGTTACGAACAGGTCCCCGACGTCTTCGGCGTATGGCCGGAACAGATCGCGGATTTCCTGGCACTCGCCGGCGACGCCGTCGACAACATCAAAGGGGTGCCCGGAATCGGCAAGAAGACAGCGACACTGCTGCTGCAGCAGTTCGGGAGTCTCGAGGGAATTTACGAGAATCTCGACAGGGTTCACGAGATCAACGTGCGCGGAGCGAAGACACTCGGCGCGAAGCTCGAGACGCATCGCGAATTGGCATTGCTCGCCAGGCGACTGACCGGCATCGCCTGTGACGCGCCGATGGACGACATCGAGTCCGGTATGAAGCGGACGGCACCCCGGCTCGGCGAGATCAACGCCATCTACGATGAAACCGGTGTCGGCACGGCCCTGCGCCGCCAGGCGGAACGCATCGCGGACCTGAGCCGCTATTGACTGCAACTTTCGAGAAGACCGCACCCGAGTCGGCGCTGGCGATGTTCGAGGCCGAAGTCGAGGGGCTCGCGGAATTGCGCGCAGCGGACGAAATCCGCGTGCCGGACGTCATCGCATGCGGCACGCGTGACGGCCGGAGTTACCTGATCCTGGAGCGGCTCGCGCTGGAACCGGCCACCGACGCCACCGCAAGAAGCCTGGGACGACAGCTGGCGAACCTGCACCGGCACACGAAGGCGCGCTTCGGTTGGCACCGTGACAACACGATCGGACAGACGCCGCAGAGGAACGGCTGGAGCGACGACTGGGTACGATTCTTCCGCGAAGAGCGGCTCGCCTTCCAGGTCGAGCTGGCTCTGCACAACGGCCATGACCTGAGCCGTGACGGTGCCCGTCTCGGAGCACGCCTGCCCGAGCTGTTCGAGGGCTATCGCCCGCGGCCGTCACTCCTGCACGGCGACCTGTGGGGCGGAAATTGGGGCAGCGTGAAAGGCGAACCCGTGGTCTTCGACCCGGCGGTCTACTACGGCGACCGCGAGTCCGATATCGCGATGACACGCCTGTTCGGCGGATTCGGGCCCGGTTTCTACGAGGCCTACGAGGCGAGCTGGCCGCTGGCGCCCGGGCACGAACGCCGCCTGCTCCTGTACCAGCTCTACCACGTGCTGAATCACCTGAACCTGTTCGGTACGTCCTATCTCGCCCGCGC
>JBAUVS010000425.1:0-8636 GCA_049583345.1 Woeseiaceae bacterium | reverse complement strand
CCCCAGGCAGTTACGGGTCTTGCCGTATTGCTGCTCGTCCAGCGGCAGCGCCAGGATCTCGTCGATGTCTGCCTGGATCTCCTTCGCTTGCTGTTCCTTCATGGGCGAGGACGCGCAGCCCGCCAGGGGCAGGGCCGCGATCAGCATCGGCAGCACTGCAACGCGCAAACCGGCCATGATGAACTCCTTTTCCGAGGTGGCGCGCCAGCAGCATGCCGGCACGCAGGCTCGGCAGTCCGTACTACCGGTATTGGACAACGCGCGTGTAACCCGGTTCGATCCGCCGCGATGCCGCGGCCGGCGCAGGGGCGGATGCGTTCAGTTGCTCAGCGTCTCCACGTCGGCGGTACTGATCGGGTGCCGGGTCTTGTTCGTTTCCTCCCGGTGCGCCGCCAGCAGCTCGTTGACCAGGTCGAAATTGCTGGCCGCTACCAGCCGGATGTTCGAGGCTTCCAGGTGCGCGAGATACGCCTGCACGTCGGCGGGCCGTACGCGCCCGAAGTCCTCGCGGGCGCCGGCGAGATCCCCCTGGTATACGCGGAGCACGCCCCGGTTGTTCAGCGCGTAGTAACTCGGGTCGAGCTTGACGGCCTTGTTGCAGGCGCGTTCCGCCTTTGCCAGCGTGAGATCGATGATGTAGGCGGCACAGAGCGTCGACCAGACCTCGCCCTTGCTCGCGGGATCGGCTTGATTCAGCTGACCCTCGAGGATCCGGATGCCGGCCTGCACGTCGCCTGCCTCCACTTCGTCGGCGCCGGGGACGCTGCCGAGCAATACCCGGTAGCGGGCCTCGTCCGCGTGGCTCCAGCCGCACAACGCCAGCGCCGCAACGAGCGCAAGACGCCAGGTCATCCGCGGCAAAACTCGCCACTCGCCGCGCGCCCCGGATTCATTAGTGTTTGAACTGTTCATCGTCACCCCCCACGTTTCCGCGCAAACTACGCCGCCACCTCCATGCGCGTCCTGTAGAAAGGCGCTTGTTTTTCTGCAGAAAAGCTGCAGAAGCGCCCGCTGCTGCTACCATTTCAAGTCATACGGCTGAAGTTCCGGCGCCAACTCATGTCGCACACCCTTTTGAAAATCTTCCTGCTGGGCCCCTGGACCGTCGAACCGCTCGCTGGCGCCGTGACGGGGCCGAACGGCGAGACGAAGCACCTCGAGCCCAAGGTGATGGACGTCCTGGTGTGCCTCGCCGGGCGTGCCGGGGAACTCGTGACGCGGCAGCAACTGCTCGAGACGGTCTGGAACGCGGGCACCGGCTCCGACGAACAGCTGACCCGCGCGATCGGCGAATTGAGACGCGCGTTCGGCGACAGTCCCGGCGATGCCAGCTACATAGAGACGGTCCCCAAACGCGGCTACCGCCTGATCGCGGAAGTCCGCAGGGAGCCCGGCAACGCGGATTCCGCAGCCGTCCCCAGCCGCGCCGCCCGCGTTCCCGGCCGAAAACTGGTAACGATGGCCGCCACGGTGTTGGTGCTGGCCCTCGTCTACATCGCATTCAACCGGATCGAAAACGATGCGATACCCGACACGTCAGTCGCGAGCGGCAAGTCGATCGCGGTACTGCCGTTCGTCAACCTGAGCGACGATCCCGGCAACGAGTATTTCTCGGACGGCTTGTCCGAGGAGATCCTGAATCTGCTGGCGCGAGTCCCGGGTTTGAAAGTCATCGGCCGCACGTCGTCGTTCTCTTTCAAGGACAAGCCTGAGGATCTCAGGGAGATCGGCCGGGCGCTCGGCGTGACGAACGTGCTCGAGGGATCCGTCTTCAAAGCGGGCGAACAGGTGCGGATTACGACCCGGCTGGTCGACGTGTCGGACGCCTCGACGATCTGGTCGGACCAGTACGATCGCACGATGACGGATATCTTCGCGGTCCAGGACGAGATCGCCGCGTCGATCCTCGACGAGCTGAAAATCCATGTCGGTACGCCTCCCACACGCCGACAGCCCACCGGCGTCGTCGAAGCCTACGTGATGTATCTGAAGGCAAAAGAGGCGCTGAGTATCCAGGATTCGGGGATACAGGCAGCACGATCGGACCTTTTGCGGGCAACCGAACTCGATCCGAACTTTGCCGAAGCTCACGAGTTGCTGGCCCATCTGTACTGGACAGCGTACATACCCGGAATCCCAGTTCCCGAAACGAGGCGGCTCATGCGCGACCAGGCCGCCGCGGCGCTTGCCATCGACCCGGGTCTTCCGCTCGCGAGGGCTCTCTACCTGCTGGGAAACGCCGACAGGTTCTCGTCGCCCGAGTACATCGAGGCCCTCGAAAGCGCTGCCCGCGAGCGGCCGAACGACCCGGCGATCCTGCGCACACTGACCTGGGATTTATTGATGGCCGGATACCTGCAGGACGCATTTCGGGCGGCGGAACACTACGTCGATATCGATCCCTTGTCATCGATCGCTCACGTCCGCTACTCAGCCGCCCTCCGTGCCGTCGGGCGTATGCCGGAGAGCCTCGCCGAGTTTCAGGCAGCCGCCGCACTCACGCCCGATGACCTGGATTGGTATCTTGGTGAAGGCGCTGTGAACGACAAGGAGGACGCTGCGGCAATCGAATACATGCAGAATTTCCTCGAGCGCGGAGGCTACACGGACACTGCCTGGGTCGAAGATCTGATCACCCACGGACGTGACCCGGCGTCGGGACAGGCCTACCTCGACAGCCGGATTCCGATCATCCTTCAATCGGCAGCACCGGATAAGCGCGACAATTTGAACGAGAGCCTCAGCCGCTTGTATCTGCTCTTCGGCTACCTCGATCGATATTTCGACATCATCCTCGAACAGCTCCCTCCCGACTTCAAATGGACGGGCGTGGACATGTACGTGTGGTACGGGACGGTATACCGGAGCGACGGCTTCACGGCGCACCCGAAATATCTCGAGGTTGCCGAATGGATGGGGCTCACCGACGTCTGGGACCGGCGCGGCCCGCCCGACTACTGCAGCAAGCTCGAGGGCCGCTGGGTGTGTGAGTGACGGATCATCTCGACAGGACCCCGGAAAGGTCCTAATCTCGTCGCCGCCCGACCGCAATATTGTCCGGATCCCGGCCCCGGATCCGTGGGGGATGGCCGCGATGACCCGCTACACCCGAATCGCCCGGCGCAGGCTTGCCGGCCTTGCGGCCGTGGGCGTCCTCGGTCCTGCGCCGGCCTTCGCGGAAACCTCGACGGCGGACGAATCCGCGGCGCTGGAAGAAATCATCGTCACGGCACGCAAGACCGAGGAGCGCGTGCAGGACGTGCCGATGAGCATCCAGGTGTTGTCCGCGGAATTCCTCGACACTACGGACCCGACCCACTTCTTCGACCTGCAGAACAGCGTGCCGGGACTGGTCGTGAACAACGTCGGCCTGCACGGCGCCGGATTTTCGCTGCGCGCCGTCGCCGACCAGGGCGGCTCCAGCCTGTCGGTCGCGACGCACCTGAACGGCGTCTACCTCGGCACGTCCAACCTGTCGACGACGCGCCTGTTCGACCTCGAGCGCGTCGAAGTCCTGAAAGGCCCGCAGGGTACGCTGTACGGGCGCAATGCGACCGGCGGCTCGATCAATCTCATCACGCGCTCGCCGCAACCGGAATTCAGTGCCGACGTCGAGGCCGCTTACGGCAGCTTCGCCACGGCCCGCGTACAGGGCCACGTCAACCTCCCCTTCGGCCGCTCGGCCCTGCGCATCGCCGGGATCGCGTCGGACGGCGACGGCTTCATCCGCAACTCCGCCGACGGCCGGCGCTTCGCCGAGAAGGACTTCCGGGGCGCGCGGGCGAGTTACCGCATCGATGTGACGGGCCGGCTGCGGATCGACGCGATGGCGCAGCACGTCGTCGACGACGGCGCCGTCGGCGAGTTGTGGCTGCCGAACCCGGAATACCTGCCGGACCCGAAGGACATTTACCTGACGACCGTGACCCTGCCGGATCCGCACCTGACGAACGAGAGCGACATCGTCACCGTCAACGTCGGCTACGAGCTCGGCCATGCCACGCTGACGGCCGTCAGCGGCTACGCGGACAATACGATCCGGGATCTCGACGACTGCGCCGGGCTGCTGTTCCTCGCCGGCTGCATTCGCGGCACGACCTCGCCGGCCCGCACCCGGCAGTTCAGCCAGGAGATCCGCCTGGCCTCCGCCGGCGGCGAGCGGTTCGACTGGCTCGCCGGTGTCTATTACTACGACGACGACGCACACGGCAGCTTTTACCAGTACACGCCAGTGATCTATCCGGAGCCGACCATCGACCGCCGGTCCAGCGCGGCGGAGACGACGGTCGCCGCGTTCGGCCAGGCGACGTGGCAATTTGCCGACCAGTGGAGCACGACCTTCGGATTGCGGCTGAACCGGGAAGATCACACGCTGTCGACGTCCGGCACGGGCAGGGACGACAGCCCGACGCCGGTCAGCGACGAGGAGATCGAGACCAACCGGTCTTGGCGCGTGGACCTGCAGTACGCCGCGAGCGACGACGTGCTGCTCTACGCCGGCGTGTCCACCGGCTTCAAGAGCGGCGGCATCACGATCCAGGCCGGCGGCGTGCTCGACGAGTTCGCACCGGAGGAGCTGATCGCGTACGAGACCGGCATCAAGTCGCTGTGGCTCGGCGAACGCTTGCGACTCAACGCGGCCGCGTTTTCTTACGACTTCCGCGACCTGCAGGTCAGCACGGCCACGGTCACCGATGCCGGCCCGATCTTCGAGACGGACAATGCCGCCCGCGCGAAGATTGCCGGCGTCGACGCCGACGCCGCGTTCAACGTGACCGCGAATCTCGCCGTCGCCGGCGGCGCCGTCTGGCTGCCCAGGCGCGAGTTCGTCGACTACCGCAACGACCTGACCGGCGACGTCCTGTCCGGTAACGACCTCGCCCGCGCGCCCGAATGGTCGCTGAGCGCCGCGCTCGACTACGGTTATCCGTTGCCGCGAGGCGCGCGCCTGTCCGTCCGCCTCGAGTACAACTACCGCAGCGGCTACTTCTACACGGTCGACAACAACCCGAACTTCGCGCAGGACGCCTTCGGCCTCGTGAACCTGTTCCTGCGCTTCGTACCGGCGAGCGACACGTGGTACCTGTTCGCGTCCGGCCGCAACCTGGCCGACGAGGCCTATTTCAACCAGGTCTTCATCCAGGCCAGCCCCGGCTTCCCGCGTACGGTGGAAGCCGGGTTCGGCTACCGGTTCTGATAGCATTGTTGCGGGAGGCCGGGCCCGTGGCGCAGACGTATCGTTTTGCCGAGTTCGAACTGGACCTCGATGCCCAGCAACTCCGCGTGCACGGGCAACCCCTGCGCCTGGAGCGGCGTCCGCTGGACCTGCTCGTGCTGCTGGTCGAGCGCCGCGGCCGCCTGGTCGGCCGCGAAGAGATCATCGCGGCGCTGTGGCCGAACAACGTCATCATCGACTTCGAGTCCGGCCTCAACACGCTGGTGCGCAAGGTTCGCAACGCGCTCGGCGATTCGTCGGAGGCCCCCCGTTTCATCGAGACGGTCCCCGGCCGGGGCTATCGCTTCGTCGCGCCGATCCAGGCACCGCCGGCCGCGGAGCCGGCGACCGCTTCACCGATCGCCGCAACGCCCTGGTGGCGGTCGCGCCTCGGCGTGGCGCTGATGCTCGCGGCGCTGCTCGCCGGCAGCCTCGCCTGGCGGCACATGGTCAGCGAGCCGGAACGGATTCGCATCGCGATTCTGCCGCTCGAGAACCTCACCGGCGACCCGCAACTCGGCTACCTGGCCTCCGGCATCGCGGAGGAGACCAACCTGTCACTGGCCCGCACCGACCTGCCCAACCTGAGCGTGATCGGAGTCGTATCCGCGCGCGCGCTGGCCGAATCGGATCTGCCGCTGCCCACGATCGGGCGGCAACTCGGCGTCGACTTCATCGTGACGAGTTCGCTGCGGCTGGACGGCTCGCGCATCCGGGTCACTTCGCGCCTGCTCCGCGTCGCCGACGGCAAGCAGATCTGGTCCGCGTCATTCGACAGGGAACTCACCAACCTGCTCGGCCTGCAGCGCGAACTGAGTGTCGCCATCGCCGAGCAGATCCGCCAGCGCCTGTCGCCGGAAGTCGCGGCCGCGATCGACGCGCGCCAGACGAAGAACCCGGCGGCCTACGAGCTGTACCTGAAGGGCCGTTACGAGTGGATGCAGTTCCAGCCGGGCTCGGTGCCCCGGGCACTGCAGTACTACCGCCAGGCCGTGGAGAAAGACCCGACCTATGCGCTCGCGTGGGCCGGCATCGCGCACGTGCTGATCACGTCCACGGTGACCGTCGAGGCGAACCATGCCGCGGTAGTCGCACCGGCACGCGAGGCGCTCGAGCAGGCCCTCACGTACGGCCCGGACCTCGCAGAGACGCAGCTCGCCCTCAGCTCGTTCCGGTCGTTCCTGCAGCAAGACTTCCCGGGGGCCGAGGCCGCCGTGCGGCGGGCGATCGAACTCGATCCGAACAGCGCGATGTGCCACATGTTCCTCGGCCTCATGCTGACCCAGCAGCACGAGTACGTCGAGGGACGTGCCATGCTGCGCCGTGCCCGCGAGCTCGATCCGCTGTTCCCGCTGATGTTCGCCAACTCCGCCGTGGCCGCGTTGTCGGCCGGCGACCCCGCGGAAGCACGCGAACTCGCGACGCAGGCCATCGCGATCAACCCGGACTTCTGGGTCGGCTACCTGCATCTCGGCGGCGCGCTTTACGACCTCGGCGACTACGAGGGCTCGCTCGAGGCGTATGCCGAGGCGGAAAAGCGCTAGGGCGGCAATACGGCACGGGGCGCCGCAGGGCGGGCCAAGGCACTCGTCAAGCTGGGCCGCGAAAGCGGGGCGCGCGACATCCTCGCGGGACTGCTCGCGCGCACGGCCGACCGCAACGTGCCGCCCAGCGCCATCGCTGTCGTCTACGCATCCCTGGGCGAGGCCGACCCGGCGATTGAGTGGCTGAATCGCGGCGTTGCGCAGAACAACCTCTTCTGCAAGGACCTCGAAGACGACGAGGACTTCGATTCACTGAAGTCGGATCCGCGATTCCAGTCCCTGGTGGAGCGCTGCTGGTCGTCGCTGAAGGCGGCGGGAAACCCGTAAGCGCCGACGGCGCTAAAACGTCAGCGCGAAGGTCGCACCTTCGCCTGCGCTCCCGAGCAGGCGCACGAAGCCGCCGTGCGCAGTCATGACCTGCCGGGCCAGCGCGAGGCCGACCCCCGAGCCGCCGGCCTTGGTCGTGAAGAACGGCACGAAGATCCGGTTCGCGATCTCGTGCGGCACGCCGGGCCCGTTGTCGGCGACCTCGATGACCACGTTGCCGCGCCGATTCAGGCGCCCGGCCAGACGGATCTGCGGGGTCTCGAGACGCTCCGCCGCCTGCCACGCATTGCGCAGCAGGTTCAGCAGCACCGGCTCGAGCAGGTCGCGGTCGGCAAACACGTCGAGTTCGCCCGGGCTGACCTCCGTCGTCAGCGCCGCCTCCGCGCGTGGCCATTCGGCGATCGCGAGCAGCCGCACCGACTCGAACAGGTCCCGGACCAGTACGCGCTTCTTCTCCGGCGGCGCGAGCCGGGTCAGCTGGCGGTAGCTGTGCACGAACTGCATCAGGCTGTCGGAGCGCCGCGCGACCGTGCCGATGGCGTCGCGCAGGTCCTGCAGGTCCTCGTGCAACACGGAATCGTCGCCCGCCTTCGCGACGACGTCCTCGACCAGGTCCGACGCGGTCCGGGCCAGCGACGTGACCGGCGTGATCGAGTTCATGATCTCGTGGGTCATCACTCGCACGAGGTCGTGCCAGGCCTGCGCTTCGGTGACGTCGAGCTCGGCCTGGATATCCTGCAGCGAGACCAGGCGCTCGCTGTTGCCCGCGACGATCACCTCGGTCGCGGCCAGCGTGAGCTGGTAATCGATGCCGTCGACCGCGAAGCGGACCAGCTCGCGCCGGCCCGGCACGGCTTCGGCGACGGCGTCGTGGAAGTCGGCGCCGAAGCTGCGCAGGTCGGAGAGCCTGGTGACATGGGCGGCGCCGAACAGCCGCCGCGCGGCGTTGTTCTGCAGGGTCAGTTCGCCGCCGGCGTGCACGGACAGCAGCGGCACCGGGATGTGTTCGATCAACGCATGCAGGCGGCGCACTTCGACTTCCTGTTCGCTGCGCACGGCGCGCATGCGCTCGAGGATCTCGGCGAACGCGGCGCCGAGCTCCGCGAAGCCGGCGCCGACCTCGCCGAAGTCGAAGCGCTGTGAGAAGTCGGCATGCCGTGCCGAGTCCAGGAAGCGCGTCAGCTCCCGGTTGGTGCGGCTGACGAAACGCCTCAGCTCCGCGGCCGCCGCGGCCAGCAATGCCGCGGCCAGCAGCGTTGCCGACAGGTAACCGGGCAGCACCACCAGCCACGAGGTCAGCGCCATCAGCAGCCCGAGTACGATCAGGCGCACGGTCAGCCGGATTGCGAAGTGTCTAAAGACCATGCTTTTCCATGCGCCGGTACAGCGAGGCGCGCGTCAGCCCCAGCTCTTTCGCGGCATGCGAGATGTTGAAGCCGTGCTTGCGCAGCGCCGCGGCGATCGTCTCCTTCTCCACCGCGTCGAGGTTCAGGTTGTCCGCTTCCCGGCGCGGGGCGGAGGCGCGGTCCGCGACCGGCGCGAGTTGCAGG
>JBAUVS010000424.1:0-10600 GCA_049583345.1 Woeseiaceae bacterium | reverse complement strand
TGGCGACGAAGGTCAGCGCGAACGGCAGGATGAAGCCCATCCCCATCTGCGCCGCCGTCGTGATCCACATGTACTGGTTCGGCATGCCGCCGCTGGCGTCGCCGCGCAGGAGCGCGCTGGTGGCGAGTTCGTCGTGCAGGAGCACCTCGCGCATGTAGGCCAGCCCGGCTTCCACGCTGGCCAGCAGGAACAGGATGCTGAAAGTGATCCAGATCATGCGGATTCGCGTCTTGTCGGGCAGGGCGCCAATGACCGGGAACAAGCGCGTAATGCGCAGTGATTCCATCAGGAACAGGCCCATCGAGATCTCGACCATGATGATGACGAGCGCGGCTATGTCGGCCGTGCGGAACGCACCGATCAGACTCGTGCCGCCCACCATCTCGGCCATCGGCCGGGCGATGAGCGAGAAGTTGATCGTCGCGCCGCCGATGGCGACACACAGCACGAACAGGGAGATGAAGAAGTAGACGAGCGACGACGATGACAGGATCGATACCGCACGGTCCTCGCCCTTGACGATGTCTTCGTACTCCTGCATGTGGCGATCGATCGTGACCGAGCGGCCGAGCAGACTGTCGACACTCTTGCCGACGCGGTTCAGGTTGTGCTGGATGGCCCGCCAGTCCGGCCGCATCCTGCGCAGCAGTTCGTGCCGCTTGCCGCTGGCTTCGCGGTATGCGTCCATGGCCTGCTTGTGGGCCTTCACGAGCGACTTGTGGATGTCGGCGAGGATGCTGCCGACGCCGTCGCGGCCATCCCTGGCATCGATCTTCGCGACGGCCTCGACGGCCTTGACCCAGCCGGGCGGGTCCGGCGGCACTTCGACCGCTTCCTGGTGGTCGCGTTCGATGCGGTCGATCGACTCGCTGAGGCTTCGATGCAGCGAGGAATAGTTGGCGAGGTCCTTGCGCACCGTCTCGTTGATGCGATCGAACTCGCGCTCGACGATCCGCTCCTTGGCTTCCCGGCCCGCGGCGAGCAAGACTTCGCGATTGCGTCGGGCCAGGGCGGTCTCCGCCTTGCCGACGGACAGCGACGCGGTACGGAAGGTCTTGTGCAGCGAGAATGCCGCGGCCCGGATCAGCTTGTGTGCCGTCGGCCGAGCGAAATACAGCGCCGCCACGAGCAGGACGAGCCACAGCAACGCGGACAGGACGGGCCAGGGAGTGATGTTCAGCAAAAAGCTCATGGTGGTAACCCCGCTGTCTGACTGGAATGAGACCGGTGGCTTTGCGGCCCTCCCTCACGGAAGGTGTGCCTTTATCACGTCGCGCAGCGTTTCACAGCCGCGAGGGCCCTGTCAACGAGCGCGGCACATAAACACGAACTACGCACTGCGAGCCAGGAAAATACATAAATATCATCGGCTTGAGGTTGGACATAATGCTCGCCGCGGCGCTGTGCGGCGGCTCCGTTCTGTCGATTGCGTAAACACGTCGCGCAGCCTGCGGCAGGTTTCGAATCGGGGCCCGGATCCGGCCCGTCCTGCAAGCGGTCAGGCATGACGCAGAACACAGAATTCGGCCGGGATTTCCATTAGAAAGAGGGGATGCCGGTCATTCATGCCCTCTGCGTGGCTGTCCGGCAACAAGGACGTCCGGCATGCTTCGAACCAGCTCAGTGACAGGATGGCCGGCGCGCGGCGGCGTGCTCGCGGTCGTGCTGTTCCTGTCCGGATGTTCGCTTCTTTTCCCAGATACGGAGCCCGAGGCGCCGCAGGCGGAGCCTGTCCCGACTCCCGAACCGGTGGCCGGGCCCGTGAAACCCCTGCCCGAGCCGGCGCCGGTCGTGAAACGCCGGATCCCGCCGCCGCCTTTGCCGTCGGTCGCCATCGTTCTCAGCAATTCGCAGCCTGCCTACGCCGATGTGGCGCATGAACTCGAAGGCCGGCTGCAGAAGAGCAAGCTCTATGACCTCGGCAGTGGCGGCGATCCGGCCGTCTCTGTCCTTCGACTCGTCAACGACTCGGACGCGACAGCCGTCATCGCCATCGGCATGCGCGCGGCGAGCTCTTCGGTGGCGATGGCCGAAAAGCCGGTGATCTTCAGCCAGGTGTTCAACTACCAGGATCAGGATCTGTTGACCGGGCACAGCCGGGGCGTGGCGGCACTGCCGCCGCTCGACGCGCAGTTCGCCGCCTGGAGGAAAGTGGATCCGTCGATCGCGCGCATCGGTGCGATCATCGGTCCGGGCCACGACGACCTCATCGACGAAGCGCGCGCCGCTGCCGGGAAGAACGGCATCGAACTGCGTATCGAAGTGGCGCAGTCGGACCAGGAGACCCTGTACCTGTTCCGGCGCATGGTGCGCGATATCGACGGCTATCTCCTGTTGCCCGATAACCGCATCCTGAGTCCGCGTGTCATCGAGCAGATGCTGCACGAGGCCAATGCTCACCAGGTCGCCGTCGCCGTGCCGAATGACGCGATGCTCGAGATGGGCGCCTCGGTCAGTTTCATGAGTGTCGCGTCCGATGTCGCGCAAACGGTCGTCCGGATACTGCGCCAGATCCAACAGGGACACCTGTCCGATGTCCCGCCGATCACGCCGCTCAGCGAGATCCGCGTGACGAGCGCGGAGGCGGTCTCGAGGAAGCGGTCCGTGGCCCGGTCCGAAGCAGACCGGCCTGGCAAGGATGCGGATCCGTGAGAGCGGCCGTCGCCAATTTTGCGCAGTGGCTGGGCCGCCGCGTCGGGCGCGGTCGGTCGAAGACCGGCAAGCGTGTGCTGGTCAACGAGATACTGTCGATCCAGGTACTGAGCGCAGCGCTTATCGGCGCGCTCGCCGTGGCGAGCCTGTACTGGGGCGCACAGTGGGTACTCAGGGACAACTACAGCCGTTGGGCACAACAGTGGACCGAGGAGCTCAATGAGCTCGGTTCACCGCTCTACCTGACGGACGACAGCGAGGCACTGATGCGGCTGGAGAGCTTCGTAAAGCGCTACACGGAGATCGACCGCGTCGTCTACTTCGCCAAGGACGGCAGCGTGTTGTTCACGGTGAACAACAGGGCGGGCATGGAGCCGGCCAATGCCCTGTCCGAGCAGAGTCTGACCGAGGCGACCGCCATCGTGGGCAAGGACAAACCTTACGTAATGCACAGCGGCATCCTGGACCCGCGACAGTTCGACATCCTCGCCCCCGTCTGGGTCGAGTCGATACCGGACGACGGCCTGTTCGGCTTCGATCCGACCAGCAAGGACGAGAAGCCCGCCACCGAGCTGCTGGGATTCGTGAGCATCCATCTCGATTTCGTCGTGTTTCACGATCGGTTGCTCGCGAACATCAAGGCGGCGACGGCCGTACTGGTGATCCTGCTGATCGCGTTCGCGCTCTACGGCCGCCACGCCCTGCGCAAGGCGCTGGCGTCGATCTCCGATCTGCAGGAGCCGATCCGGGAACTCGCGAAAGGCAATCTGGCCGTCAAATTCGAGCCGGCGGAACACCGGGAAATCTCCGACATCGTCGAGGCGCTCGAGACCACGGCGACGGCATTGAGTGAGCGCGACGCCATGCTGCTCGAGCTGGCGAACCACGACAGCCTGACCGGGCTCTACAACCGGCGCAGGTTCCTGGAGGAACTCAAGAAGGAGATCATCTCGGTGATGCGCGACGGGCACAGCAGCGCCCTGTTCTTCGTCGACCTCGACCAGTTCAAGTACGTCAACGATGCTTGCGGCCATCCCGCAGGCGATCGGCTGATCCGCAAGGTCGCTGACGAACTGTTACGCAGCGTACGCCGCGACGACATCGTCGCTCGCTTTGGCGGTGACGAGTTTGCGATCCTCGTCCGGCGCACGGACGTGGAAGGCGCAAGGGCTGCCGCCGAGTCGATCCTGGCCAACATGCGGCGAATGGCGCACGTGGAGCACGAGCAGGTGTTCCACGTGCATTGCAGCATCGGCGTGTCCATGCTCACGGGTGACAACCTGCACGCCGACGAACTGATCAACCAGGCGGACATCGCCTGCCGCGAGGCCAAGTCCGCCGGCCGCAACCGCCTGCACGTCTATCGGGACACGGTCGATCCGGAGCAGCGCGACTCGGCCGATGTGGGTTGGGTCAACCGGCTGCGCAAGGCGGTCGACGAAGACGAGTTCGAGCTCCGATTCCAGCCGATCAATCGAATCGACACGGGTGAGACGACACACCACGAAGTGCTGGTCAGGCTGCGAACCGAGGAGGGCAAACTCGCGACGCCGGACACATTCCTGCCGTCGGCGGTACGCTTCGGCCTGATGTCCGAGATCGACTACTGGATGATCCGGGCCGCGGCAAAGGCCTACGCGGAGTACGGCTCCCTGAATCAGCATTTGCGACTGTCCATCAACCTGTCGGCAAACGCCTTCGAGAACGATAGCCTGACGACCTACATCCAGCAGACATTCGCCGAACACGGCGTTCGCCCCGAGGACATCATCTTCGAAATCACCGAGAGCCTGGCCATCAGACGCCCGGCGCACGTCGAACAACAGATCGCCACGCTGCGCGAGCTCGGCTGCAAGTTCGCGCTTGACGACTTTGGAACAGGCTACAGCTCGTTCAGCTATCTGCAGAAGCTGCAGTTCGACTACATCAAGATCGACGGCAGTTTCGTCGAAGACCTGCTCAACAATCCCGTCGACCAGAAGATGATCCGGCTTATTGCCGAGATCGGCAGGGAAGGCGGGATGCAGACGATCGCCGAATACGTGCAGAATGCCGACTCGCTGCTCCTGCTCGGCGAGCTCGGCGTGGACATGGCCCAGGGCTACTTCGTAGGGCGGCCCAACCGACGGCCGATCTTCAAGTCGACGCCGATATCGTTGAGTTCGCGCCGGGCCCGGCGTTCGACAGTCTGAGCCGGCTTTCAGCCGGCGTTCATCCAGCTTTAAGTCGCCGTTCAGCGTGACGGCAATACTCTGACCGTGAACGACAAGGAGACGTTCGCGAGGAGGTTGCCATGGACATCATTTATGCGGCAGAGAAGCCGAGCATTGCGGCGCTTTTGAGTACCTTCACCAGGCACGTCGTGTCGCCGGACGACATCGACGTGACCGAGAACCCGGCCGAGACCGGCAGCTTTTTCATCGGCGGGCGCTTCGGGCGTTACGTCCTGGCGCCGAACGGTGAGATCGCCGCAGACGTGCCAGGACTCGTCGACTAGCCGAAAGCCCGTGCCAGGCCCGCGAACGCAGCGGGGTCCGTTACGGCGACGAAGACGATGCCGCTGATGGCGCCGCACAGATGCGCATCGTGGTTGATCCGGCCGCGCGCCTGCGTCGACGCCCAGTACGAATAGGCGACGTAACCTATCGCGAACAATGCGGCGGGGATCGGGATGGGGATGGGGAAGATCAGCAGTTTCGTGGTCGGGAAATAGACGATGTACGCGAACAGCACCGCCGAGATAGCGCCGGACGCGCCGAGGGAGGCGTACTGTGGATCGTCCTTGTGTTTGTACCAGGTGCAGCCGTGGCTCGCGATCAGCCCGACGACGTACAGGACCAGGAACGGGATGGTACCGAGGTGGAACTCGAGCGGGAACGCGAAGAAATAGAACGTAATCATATTGAACAGCAGGTGCGCCAGATCGGCGTGTACGAAGCCGCTCATGTAAATAGTGTCGTATTCCTTTCGCCGCAGGAAATAGTAGGGGCGGAACAGGCACTTCTCGATAATCTTGGGCGAACCGTACAGGCCGGCGAGGCTGGTCGCTATCGTGACGACCATGATGACTGTGGAGCCGATCTCTCCGTATTCGAACATTCGCGCCTCGCGTCCCGGATCGTGAAACGCGCTAGTATATAGAAGCCATCTCAAAAATCCTCGACAGAACCGACAATCGGAGTAGCGCACGGTGAATCGACGTGAACTGATGCAATGCGGCGGTGCCCTGACGCTTTCCGCACTGAGTCCGCCGCTGCTGGCGGAGGACCGCCGCATTCCGCGGCGCGTGGTCCCTCGCACGGGCGAGGCGCTGCCGATCATCGGCATGGGTAACTCGAGTGTATTCAGGAACGGTGACCGCAAGGCATCCTGGAAGCTGATCCGCGTATTCCAGGAGTTCGGTTCGAGTTACATCGACGCGGGCGGAGACAGCCGCTTCGTCGTCGCCGACGTCGTCGCGGATCACGGCCTCGCGGACAGCGTGTTCCTGGGCACTTACTTCTCCGGCGGGGACGATGCCGCGTCGCGCGCAGAAGCAAAGCGACTGCTCGAGACGACGGGTAAATCCGAGCTTGACCTGATGCAGGCCTGGCCCGAGGATGCCGTGCCGCACTGGGACGTGTTCCGCAAGTGGCGTGATGACGGGCTCACGCGCTGCATCGGGGTGGCGCGCCACCAGAAAAAATACTATCCGGCGATGCTCGACCTGATGGCGACGGGTACGGTGGATTTCCTGCAGGTCAACTACTCGCCGCTCGAGACCGAAGCCGACATGCGCGTCCTGCCGATGGCGATGGACAAGGGCGTCGCCGTGACGATCAACCGGCCGTTCCTGAACGGCCGCTACTTCGAGATCGTCCGTGGCCGGAAACTGCCCGAGTGGGCCGCCGATTTCGACTGCGAATCCTGGGCGCAATTCGCGCTGAAGTTTATCCTCTCCCATCCGGCCGTGAACTGTGTCCTCACCGAGACGGCCAATCCCAAGCACGCGCGCGACAACCTGGGAGCGGGTTTCGGCCGCCTGCCCGGGGCGAAGGAGCGGCGGCAAATGACGGACCTGCTGCAGAGCCTGGCCTGACCGGAGAATGCATCCGTAATAGTCCTGATGCGCGTTCGGTGCCTCATCCCTAGTATGAAACCGGGCCGATGAAAGCAAACGATCTCACAAAGCGCGCGGACCTGACGCGCCACGATAGAGGTACGGGTGCGCGACGCACGCGTCGGCCCGAGTACGTCGATTTCCTGCCGCCCTGCAACGACGCCTGCCCGGCAGGTGAGAACATACAGGCCTGGCTGGCGCTGACCCAGGTGGGCGACTACGAGGGTGCCTGGCGCGAGCTGGTAAAAAACAATCCGCTGCCGTCGGTCCACGGACGCGTGTGCTACCACCCCTGCGAGGATGTCTGCAACCGCGCGATCACGGACAGTGCCGTGAGCATCCATGCCGTCGAACGTTTCCTCGGCGATCTCGCCCTGGAGAAGGGCTGGAGCTTCGACAAACCGACCGCCAGGAGCGGCAGGAAGGTGTTGATCGTCGGCGCCGGCCCGTCCGGCCTGTCGGCGGCGTACCACCTCGTCCGGCTCGGACACGAGGTGGAGATCCGCGAGGCCGGCCCCGTCGCCGGCGGCATGATCCATTTCGGCATCCCGGCCTATCGCATGCCGCGCGACGCGCTCAGGGCCGAGATCGGGCGCATCGAAGATCTCGGCGTGAAGATCACGCTGGAGCACCGGGTCGAGGACGTGCTGCGGGAGAAAGCCGAAGGCGATTTCGACGCCGTGTTCGTGGCCGTCGGAGCGCACATCAGCAAGAAGATCGACATCCCGACCCGCGACGCCGGCAAGATCCTCGACGCCGTGAGCTTCCTCAGCAGCGCGAATTCGGGCGATCCGCCGAAGCTCGGCCGCCGCGTCGCGATCTACGGCGGCGGCAACACGGCGATGGATGCGGCCCGCACGGCCAAGCGGCTGGGCGCCGAGGAAGCGATGATCATCTACCGCCGGGATCGGAGTTCGATGCCGGCGCACGATTTCGAGGCCGACGAAGCGCTGGAGGAAGGCGTCAAGATCAACTGGCTGCGCACGATCAAGGAGATCGATCGCTCGACGTTCAAGGTCGAAGTAATGGAGCTCGACGACGAAGGCCGGCCACGGCCGACCGGCAGGTTCGAGACGCTCGAGGCCGATTCCCTGATCCTCGCGATCGGCCAGGACACGGACACGGCCTTCCTCGAGAGCGTGCCGGACATCCGGTTCAAGCCCGACCATACGGTCGTCGTCGACGCAAACATGATGACGGGACACGCCGGCATCTTCGCCGGTGGCGATATGGTGCCGAGCGAGCGCTCGGTGACGATCGCGGTCGGCCACGGCAAGCATGCGGCGCGGCATATCGATGCGTACCTGAAGGGCGAGAAGTACCGGCGCGCGGCCCGGCACTCGATGATCGGTCCCGACAAGCTGCACCTGTGGTATCGCACGGAGGCTCCGAAGGTCGAGCAGCAGCAGCTGCCGCTCGCCGAGCGCCAGCGCAGCTTCGGCGAGATCATGAAGAACCTGACCGAAGCCGATGCGCTGTTCGAGGCTCGCCGCTGCCTGTCCTGCGGCAACTGCTTCGAGTGCGACGGTTGTTTCGGCGCATGCCCCGAGGGCGCGATCGTCAAGCTGGGGCCAGGCAAGCGCTATCGCTTCAACTACGAGCTGTGCACGGGCTGCGCCGTGTGCTACGAACAGTGTCCGTGCCACGCGATCGAGATGTTCGATGACGCGGACGTCGCGGGGATCCCGTCGATATGAGCATCAAACGGACATTCGACGGCAACGAGGCGGTCGCGCGCGTCGCCTATGCCGTGAGCGAGATCTGCTCCATCTATCCGATCACGCCGTCTTCGCCGATGGCGGAACACGCCGACGTCTGGGCGGCGGCGCGCAAGCCCAATATCTGGGGTCAGGTACCGGACATCATCGAGATGCAGAGCGAGGGCGGCGCCGCGGGGACCGCGCACGGCGCACTGCAGACGGGTGCGCTGACGACGACGTTCACGGCGTCGCAGGGCCTCATGCTCATGCTGCCGAACATGTACAAGATTGCGGGCGAGCTGACCTCCGCGGTGTTCCACGTGGCGGCCCGATCGCTCGCGGCGCAGGCGCTGTCGATTTTCGGCGATCACCAGGACGTGATGGCGGCGCGTACCACCGGCTTCGGCCTGATCGCCTCGTCCTCGGTGCAGGCGGCGCAGGACCTGGCACTGATCAGCCACGCTGCAACGCTGGAAGCACGCATCCCGTTCATCCACTTCTTCGACGGCTTCCGGACCTCGCACGAGGTCAGCAAGATCGACGAGCTGTCCGAAGACGAGATGCGCGCGATGATCGACGCAAAACGCATCTATCAGCATCGCCAGCGGGCACTCAATCCCGACAATCCGTTCATCCGCGGCACGGCGCAGAATCCGGACGTCTATTTCCAGGGGCGCGAGAGCGTGAATCGCTTCTACGCGCAGACACCCGGCATCGTACAGAAGGCGATGGACCGTTTCGCCGACATCACGGGCCGCCGCTACGGCCTCTTCGACTATTACGGCGACCCGGTGGCCGAGCGCGTCATCGTGCTGATGGGCTCGGGCGCCGAGACCGTGATGCAGGCGATCGACGCGCTGGGAATCCCGGGCCTCGGCATGATCAACGTCCGCCTGTACCGCCCGTTCTCCGCCGAGCACCTGCTCGCCGCGTTGCCGTCATCGGTGCATTCGATCGCTGTCCTGGACCGCACCAAGGAAGCGGGCGCCGGCGGCGAGCCGCTGTATCAGGACGTCGTCACGGCGCTGGCCGAGGCGCTGGGCGACGGCAGGCTGGCCAAACTGCCGCGGGTCATCGGCGGGCGCTACGGCCTGTCGTCGAAAGAATTCACGCCGGCGATGGTCAGGGCCGTATACGACGAGCTCGCGAAGCCGAATCCGAAGCGCCACTTCACGATCGGCATCAACGACGACGTGACGCACACGAGTCTCGATTACGACGCCCGCTTCCACATCGAGAGCGAGAAGGGCACGCGCGCGCTGTTCTTCGGCCTCGGCGCGGACGGCACGGTCGGCGCCAACAAGAACAGCATCAAGATCATCGGCGAGAATACCGACCTCTATTGCCAGGGCTACTTCGTCTACGACTCGAAAAAATCCGGATCGCGAACCGTGTCGCACCTGCGTTTCGGCCCGGACCCGATCCACGCGCCGTACCTGATCCAGTCGGCGAACTTCATCGCCTGTCACCAGTTCGACCTGGTCGAGAAGATCGAGGTCCTGCGCCACGCGGCGGACGGCGCCGCGTTCCTGCTGGACAGCCCCTATCCCGCCGACGAGGTCTGGGACCGGTTGCCGCAGCCTGTGCAGGACACGATCGTCGAGCGCGGCATCCGCCTGTACGTGATCGACGCGAAGAGCGTCGCGCGCGACGCGGGGATGGGCAAACGCATCAACACCGTCATGCAGGCCTGCTTCTTTGCGCTGTCCGGGGTGCTGCCGAGAAGGGAGGCGATCGAGAAGATCAAGAAGGCGATCGAGAAGACCTATCGCGCGAAGGGGCAGGCCGTCGTCGACAAGAATTTCGCGGCCGTCGACGCGGCCCTCGATCACCTGCACGAAGTCGAGATCCCTGCGGAACGGCGCAGCGGCAGGCCTTTCGACGCGATCGTGCCGGCCGGAGCGCCGCAGTTCGTGCGCGAGGTGACCGCGGAGATGATGCGCGGTCACGGCGACGACCTGCCGGTCAGCAAGTTGCCGTTCGACGGTACGTATCCGAGCGGGACCACGCAGTGGGAAAAGAGCAACGTTTCCGACACGGTCCCGCACTGGGAAAACGACCTCTGCATCCAGTGCGGCAATTGCAGTTTCGTCTGCCCACACAGCGTGATCCGTGCCAAGTTCTTCCACGAGCGCGCACTCGATGACGC
>JBAUVS010000423.1:0-2317 GCA_049583345.1 Woeseiaceae bacterium | reverse complement strand
GGCGACCAGTCGATCCGCGGCTACGACTACGAATCACTCGGTCCGGAGGACGACACCGGCAAGGTGGTCGGCGGCAGCAGCCTGCTCACGGGGAGCATCGAGTACGAGCACCGGGCTTTCGGCAATTACTACTGGGCGGCGTTCGTCGACGGCGGCAACGCCTTCAATGGCACCGACCTGAATCCCGTCGCCGGCGCAGGTATCGGCATCAAGTGGCGTTCGCCGATCGGCCCGATCCGGCTCTACGTCGCCCACGGCTTCAGCCTGAACGAAAATCCGATCCACCTGCACGTCTCCGTCGGAGTGGAACTTTGATCCGTCGCGCGCTGCTGGCGATTGCCGCCCTGGCGACGGTCACGATCCTCGCGGCCGTGGCCGCGCTCGGATGGCTGGTCGGTACCGAAGGCGGCACGGCGTGGCTGCTGGCCCGCGGACGGCCGCACTTCCCGCAAACGCTCGCGGTCGACGGAGTTGGCGGCACCCTGCTCGGCGGTCTGCACGCCGACCGCATCGCCTGGCTGGACGACTCGGTGCAGGTGGAGGCGCAGGACGTCAGCGCCAGTCCCGGCCTCGCGGCGTTGCTGGGGAAGACGGTCCACCTGACGGCGCTCGACGTCTCGAGCCTCCGGGTGACCGTCGAGCGCGGCGAAGACGACGGGGCGCCGCGCAAACCGCTTGCCGTCGATCTGCCGGTCAGGATCTGGCTGGAATCGGCGACGATCCGCGACACTGTGGTCCGCGTCGGCGATTTCGAACAGCGGATCGACAGTATCCATGCGGATGCGGGCGCATCGGGATCGCGGGTCACCATCGAGGCATTGCGAGCCTCGGAAGGTGAGCGCCGACTGTCGGTCGCTGGCCATTTCGGCCTCGTCGAAGCGCTCCCGGCGAATCTCAAGATCGCATGGCAGTGGCCCGGTGACGACGGGCGCACCTGGCGCGGCCGCCTGACGTTGAAGGGCGATCGCGAGCGCTACGACATCGAGCACGAGCTCGATGCACCGCTGCGCGTGCACTCGACCGGCTATCTCGCGAACGGTGACGGCGGCCCGCGCATCGCGGTCGAGAACCGCTGGCGCAACCTGGAGTGGGGCCTCGCCGACGGTCGCAGGATCGAGAGTTCGGAAGGCACTCTGTACCTCGAGGGCATGCCCGACGGCTACGAGTTGCGTGCGGACGCACGAGGACAGCTCGACGACTGGCCCACACTCACCCTGAACCTGACCGGAGAGGGCAATCGCGACGGTCTCACCGACAGCGACCTCAGTGTCGGCAGCAGCTACGGGCAGCTGCAGGCGCAGGGGTCGTTCCGTTGGCGGGACGGCTTCGCCTGGGCCGGCAAGGCGCACGCCGGCCTGGACTGGCAGGGACGTGCAGTCGACATCGTCGCGGACGGCAAACTGACCGAACAGGCCGCGACGATCGACTCCGCGACCGTCAGCACCGGTGCCGGTGCGGTGACGCTGCGCGGCCGCCTCGCGGCGGACTCCCTCGAAGCGGACGGCGAGTTCCACCTGCCCGAGCCGCAGCAGCTCGTCGCCGGCCTGAGTGGCCGTCTCGACGGTACGCTGCAGTTGCGCGGCTCGCGCACCGATCCGCGACTGACCCTCTCGTTGCAGGGACGTGAGGTGACGATCGGCGACGTCTCGCTCGACACGCTGAGTGCGCACGTCGAAGGGACCCGCGGCGCGCACCACGCGCGCGTGACCGCAAGCGCCGGAAAACAGGAACTGCAGGCAACCCTGCACGGCGCGCTCGGACCGTCGGCCTGGTCGGGGACGGTCGACACGCTCGACCTGGACGCGGAGCCGTTCGGGGTGTGGACGCTGCGCGCACCGGGGCGGCTCGACCTGGCACCGGGCAGCGTCGAGATCGGCAAGTCCTGCCTCGTGAATACCGACGTGGACGGAGTAGCCTGTGTCCTGGTGTCCTTTGGCGCGACGCGCAGCGCATCGGTCGATCTCGACGTGCGCAAGCTGCCGCTGACTGCGCTGCCGCTGGCACTTCCGGAAGGGGTGGATATCGGCGGCATCGTCGGCCTGACCGCAAGCGTGAGCCTCGAGAACGGGGTACTCGGCGGCAAGGGACGGATCGCATTGCACGACGCGAAGCTGTCGGCCCAATACGAGGGTGAGGACGTCGTTGCGACGCTCAACTCCGCGGACGCGGACCTCGTCCTGCAGGACAACCGGCTCGACTCGAACTTCCGCATCCGCTTCGAGAACGAAGCGGCCGGCGTGGACGGCTCCCTGGGCATGGCAGACGTCTTCGACCGCGATTCTGCCATCGACGGCGGCGTCAACTTCGAGATGCGCGA
>JBAUVS010000422.1:0-1742 GCA_049583345.1 Woeseiaceae bacterium | reverse complement strand
CCGATCCGCCGTTCATGCGGCCGAAGATCGAATACCAGACGCACAGGGAAACGGTAAAGGAGGCGCAGTCCTTCTTCCCCGGGGTCGAGGCGGAGGAATATCCCGGCGGTGAGGGATTCGCAGCGGTCGAGTGGGTCGAGCTGTCGACGCACAACGGCACGCACCTCGACGCGCCGTGGCATTTCCACCCGACCATGAACGGCGGTGAGCGAGCCATCACGATTGACGAAGTGCCGCTCGACTGGTGTTTCCGTCCGGGCGTGAAACTCGATTTCACGCGCTTGCCGGACGGCCACGTCGTGACCGCGCGGGAAGTCGCGGACGAGTTGCAACGCATCGGGGTCGAACTGCAGCCGCTCGACATCGTACTGGTCAACACGGCAGCCGGCATGGCGGTCGGCGACCCCGATTTCGTCAACAGGGGTTGTGGCATGGGCTACGAGGCGACGATGTACCTGCTCGAGCGCGGAATTCGTGTGACCGGCACCGACGCCTGGTCCTGGGACGCACCGTTCAGCTATACGGCGCAGAAAGTGAAGGAAACCGGCGATAAGTCGCTGATCTGGGAAGGCCACAAGGCCGGCAGGGACATCGGCTACTGCCACCTGGAGAAACTGCACAACCTCGAGGTCTTGCCGCCGTCGGGATTCACGGTGAGCTGCTTCCCGCACAAGATCAGGGGCGCGTCGGCGGGCTGGACGCGCGCCGTCGCGATTTTCGAGGACTAGCAGGCTGTTGAAAAAGTCTCAGGCGAGTGCGAGACGAGGCGCGAAGGGGCGAAAAAGCGCAGTGTATAGGCGAATACATGAGCATTTTGAGCCCCTTCGCAACGAAGGATCGCGCCGGCTGAGGCTTTTTCAACAGCCTGCTAAGCCGACGCCATGAAGCTCGCGACCATCAATGACGGCAGCCGCGACGGGCGGCTTGTGGTCGTGTCCCGGGATGGTGCGCGATACCTCGAACCGGAGCCGGTAGCCACGATGCAGCAGGCGCTCGACGCCTGGGACGAAGCGAGCCCTGCGCTCGGCAAGCTTGCCGGCGAGGCCGACAAAGGCGCGGGCGCGCCGACGGCCAATGCCCGCTTTCTTGCGCCACTGCCGCGGGCCTGGCAATGGCTCGACGGCTCGGCCTACGACTCGCACGGGGCCCTGATGCAGAAGGCCTTCGGCCTCGATCCCATCGAGACGGACGCGCCGCTCATGTACCAGGGCATGTCGCACCGGTTCCTCGCCGCCACCGACGACGTGCCGTTCCGCGACGAGGCCGACGGCATCGATTTCGAAGGCGAATTCGGCGTGATGACCGACGACGTGCCGATGGGTGTCAGTGCCGCGGACGCGCTGCATCACATCAAGCTCGTCGTGCAGATCAACGACTGGTCCCTGCGCGTCATCGCGCCGAAGGAAATGAAGACCGGGTTCGGCTGGATCCAGGCGAAGCCGGCCTGCTCTGCGGCGCCGTTCGCCGTTACGCCGGACGAACTGGGGGATGCATGGAAGAACGGCCGCGCGCACCTCGATCTCGCCGTCAGGTGGAATGGCAAGGCCTTCGGTCGTGCGAACGGCGGCGCCATGAGCGTTGGTTTTCACGAGCTCGTCGCCCATGCGGCCGGCACGAGGTCTCTGTGTGCCGGCACGATCATCGGCTCGGGTACCGTTTCGAACAGGAATTACGACGAGGTCGGCTCGTCCTGTATCGCCGAGAAGCGTGGCATCGAGATCGTCGAGCGAGGCGAGCCGAAG
>JBAUVS010000421.1:0-3383 GCA_049583345.1 Woeseiaceae bacterium | reverse complement strand
TCGGCGACGACGCGGGACGTGCCGGCGTAGGAATAGGTGCCGAGATTGCCGACGCCGGAGTGGATGTGCAGGATGCCGTCCGGCGTAATGCGCACGAGACCGTCGAAGCCGTTGAAGCCGGCCGAATGCCAGGCCTGGCCGATGCCGACACCGATGATTTTCGAGCCGTTGCGCTCGCCGCTGCGTTTCTTCTTCTCGTCCCAGCCGAAGGCCTTCGCGCCGATGTCGTAGGCCTCGCGCAGGTAGGAGCTGGTGATCGGGCCCTGCTTGCCGCCGAACTTGCTGTCGGGGCCCGGCGCGTTGAGGCGCCGGATCTCGACGCGGTCGACGCCGAGCTGCCGTGCCGCCTCGTCCATGATGGGCTCGACGATCATGTGGATCTGGTTCTGGCCGGGTCCCCGCTGCGGTCCGGCCGGCGGCGTGTTGGTCAGCACCGGGACGCTGCGAAAGCGCATCGCTTTGGGCTGGTACACCAGCGAGACGGCTTCGCCCGCACTCTCGTAATCCGGGAAGCCGAGTTTGGGACCGACCTGCTGCACGATGTACAGATCGGCCGCGAGCACACGGCCGCTCTTGTCGAAGCCCATGCGCAGGCGGCCCTGGAATCCGCCGCGCGCCGACCCGGTAAAATATTCCTCGGCGCGGCTGACGCGCATCAGTACCGGGCGGCCGACCTTCTTCGCCATGTAGGCGGGCAGCGCCATCAACGCGTACGGCGTGCCCTTGGATCCGAAGCCGCCGCCGCAGTACTCGGCGACGAAGACCAGCTGATCCGGCGGGATGCCCAGCAGCTGCGCGAGGCTGGGGATGTTGAACGACTGGCTCTGGCTGGAGCCGAACACGTGGCACTTGCCGTTCTCCCAGTAGGCGAACGCGCTGCGCGGCTCCATGCTGTGGTGCGAGTTGGCTGCGGTGACGAAAGTTTCGTCGAGGACGACGGAGGCCGCCTTGAATCCCGCATCGACGTCGCCGTAGCTCCACTCGGCGGCCGGCTTGCCGGACATCGGCAACTCGTCGGCACCCGCACCGGCGAAGTCCCTGGCCGTCCACTTGAGCGTCTGCAGCTCGACGTCCCAGCTGACGACGTTGCCGAGCTCGCGGGCATTGGGCCCGCCCGGGTACAGGCTGTCGAGCGGGTCGACCACGAACGGCAGCGGTTCGTAGTCGATCTTGACCTTGTCCAGCGCGTCCGCGGCGATCTCTTCGCTCTCGGCGGCGATCGCAACGACGGGTTCGCCGACGTAACTCGGCTCGTCGGTCAGGATCACCTCGTTGACGCCCTGCGCGGCCGGCACGTCCTCCGGCGTCAGCGCACCGACGACGCCCTGCATCGCCAGCGCCTCGCTGACGTCGATGTTCCTGACCCGCGCATGCGGCATCGGGCTGCCGAGAAATTTGAGGAACACCATGCCGTCGGCGCGGAAATCCTCCGAGTACTTCGCCTTGCCGGTGACCTTGCCCAGCACGTCCGGCGGCGTGAAATTCTTGCCAATGAGTTCGTAGCTCATGTCACATCGTCTCCGCGGCCCGCATGACGGAATTCAGGTAGTGATCGTAGGCGCCGCAACGGCACAGGTTGCCGGACATCGCATGCCGGGCATCGTCGCGCGTCGGCTTCGGATTGCTCTCGAGCAACGCGACCGCGGACATGATCTGGCCCGGCGTGCAAAAGCCGCACTGCGGCCCGAGTTCGTCGATGAACGCCTGCTGCACCGGGTGCAGCGCGCCGTCCTCGGCGGCCAGTCCCTCGATCGTGCGCACGTTCCGGCTGCGCACCGTATGGGTCAGCATCGAGCACGAGTAATGCGTGACGCCGTCGATGACCACGGTGCAGGCACCGCATTCGCCGCGGTCGCAGCCCAGCTTGGTCCCGGTCAGGCCGAGCTTGTAACGCAGCGTCATCGCGAGCGTCTCGTTGGGCAGCACGTCCACGCGGCGGACCTTGCCGTTGACGGTGAGCGAGATCAGTCTTTCGACGGCGCCCGTGACGGACTCTCTGCCGCCGCCGCAACCGGCGAGGCCGCCCAGGAACAGGCTGGCACTGGAGGCGACGGCGCCGGTCGCGATCACGCCCTTGATGAAGGCGCGCCGCGACGCCTTGCTGCGCGCAAACGCAAAGGCGTCCGTCCCGTCACTCGATTCGGCGTTTTCGCCCGGGTGATAGGTCACTGGATCTTTCATGGTTTGAAATCTTCCCAGCCGGTGAAGAATAGTTGAGTTGCCTGAACAGGATACGTCCGTGTATGTTTCGACAACCTTTGTAAGATAACAGAAAAGCCGCGACTCTCGGCTCAAAAAAAGTCGATCATCAATGAAATTCGCTGCGGCGAAGAGTGAAATGAGACGCGACAACAAGGGACGGCGATGCCGATTTTGAACACCAGATCAAACGCTTGGGGTCAGCAGGTCCTCGAAGGCGCGAATCTGCATCTCGTGATCGTCTTCCTCGCCGCCGGTGTCGTGCTGATCGTCGCGCATGCACTCGTCAGTGGCTGGCTCAAGCGCCGTGCTCGCAAGGCCGGACATGGCTGAACGCGCACACGAACGAATCCTCCGGCATGCGCTCGCGGATCGCCTGTTCCACTGGGTCACCGCCGCGACGACGCTGACGCTGCTGGGCACGGGATTCCTGCCGGTATTCGACGTCAAGTTCGACTGGGTCCCGATCCACTGGATCTGCGGCGTCGTGTTGACCGTGGCCGTGGCATTCCACATGGTCCGCTCCCTCATCTGGCAGCGACTCGCCGACATGTGGGTCCGGCCACGCGAAGTCGGGGCGGCATTGCGTGCGCTGCGTTCGCGCATCAAGGGAGTCCCGGACGACTACCGGCCCGGCAAGTATTCGCTGGCACAGGTGCTGTTCCATTTCGCGGGTGCGATCCTGATCCTCGCGACGATCGCGACCGGACTCATGCTGCTGAAGGGCATCGAGTCGCCCTTCTGGCAGCGCGACCCTTACTTCGTCAGCGAATCGGTCCGCGGCTGGATACTCGTCGTGCACGGCGTGGCCGCGCTGTTCCTCGTCACGATGATCATGCTGCATGTGTACTTCGCCTTGCGGCCGGAGAAACTCTATTTCACGCGGTCGATGCTGCTCGGCTGGATTACGCGCGACGAATACGGCAGCAATCACGATCCGCGCAAGTGGCCGGAGGCCGGACGATGACTGACACGGTGCGAACGTTCTTTACCGAGCTCGAGACGATCGAGAGCGCGTACGAGTTCATGCTCGCCTACGCGGCGCAGGGGCGGGAAACTGACGAGGGCGCGAAGACGTCGCCTTCGATCCGGGAGACGCTCGAGGGGCTGCTCGCGGCACTGCCGGCCGTCGGACCGGCGCTGGCCGCCGCCAGCCGGGACGATGCGGCCAAGGACCTCGCGGG
>JBAUVS010000420.1:0-3773 GCA_049583345.1 Woeseiaceae bacterium | reverse complement strand
CGCGACGTCCCGAGAACCGCGTCACGGCAAGATCGAAGCTTCCCCAGAACAGGTGTACCGGACTCGCCTTGCCGCGAAATCCGGTCCGGAAATCCTGGAAGACCTCGTCGACGGACACCAGCGCCCTTTGAAATCGGCTGACGGCTGCGGCGTCATATGGGCGCGCCGCGGTATCCTCGGTAAACGGGACCGCATCGGGGAGTTCGTTCGGGCGGCCATGAAACGATGCATTGCCACCGAGTTCGCCGATCTTCTGGACGAACTGGCGATGAAAATCCGCAACCGACATGGCTTGCAGTGGGATGCTCAGAGACTGGCCGTTGCCACTTTGACAAATCACGGCGTGACCGACCAGATCGAAAAGGATCTCGATGCCGCCGTCGCCGTCCGGAATCAGCGACGTCGACAAACCCCGGGGCACCACATAGAAAGTCGCGTGCCAAGCATGATTGATCCACGGGCTACGTGCCAGTCGATACTTGCCCGCGATTTGCAGATACAGGTGCAGAGCCGACGCCGTGGGTTGCCATTCCCCGTATGGAATCGATGGCCATGGATCGGACGCGCAAAGGTCTTGGGTCATGATTGCATCACCTCTGGCCACTCTCCCCTCGAAATGGCCTTGAGAAAAGAGCTAAATGTGCCACGCATCTGTTGGCAATTGTCACCGCTTCTGATTTGACACTGCCCGCCGCCGATGGCCATCGTCGGTTCTCCTTGTCAGCGCTGATTCTCTGCATAGTCCGTTGCAACGTATACGGGCACATCGATGGGTTCCGGGGGAGGCTTCCCGGAAATCAAATCCGCCGCCTTTTCGGCAATCATGATTGTTGGCGCATTGAGGTTGCCGCTGACTATCGACGGCATGATGGAAGAGTCCACAATGCGCAAATTCTCAATACCGCGGACGCGACAGTTCTCATCGACTACAGCGAATTCATCACTACCCATCTTGCAGCTGCATGAGGGGTGATAGGCAGACTCAACACAGTTTCTTACTAATTCGTCAATATCCGAATTGCTCAGAACCCGCGGGCCGGGCATGAGTTCCCTGCCTCGGTACGGATCGAAGGGAGCCTGGGCAAATATTTCCCGAGTCAGTCGAACGGCTGCGCGGAACTCCTCCCAATCGTCGTTCGTAGACATGTAATTGAAAAGTATGCGGGGAGCGGCAGTCGGATCAGCGGATCGCAATTTTACGCAACCGGTGCTGCGCGACCGCATGGGACCGACGTGGGCCTGGAACCCATGGCGTTTACTCGGATTTTTGCCGTCATAGCGTACGGCCATGGGGAAGAAGTGGTACTGGAGGTTCGGGTGTACTATCCCTCTGTGACTGCGGACAAAGCCGCCAACTTCAAAATGGTTGCTCGCGCCGATACCTGATCTCGTGAATAGCCATTGAGCTCCAACAAGGAACTTGCCGACAGCATTGTAGTATTTATAGAGTGAAACAGGCTTGAGACACTCCATTTGAACGTAAATCTCCAGGTGATCCTGCAGGTTCTCTCCGACGCCGGGCAAATGATGAATGACTGAGATACCAAAAGGCAGGATATTCTCTGCCTTACCGATTCCAGACAACATCAAGAGCTGTGGATTGTTGATGGGGCCGCCGCACAAAATCACCTCGCGAGCGGCCAAGGCAGTTTGAGAATCGCCGTGGCGGGTGAACTCGACGCCGCGTGCCGTTTTCCCGTCGAGTATCAGCCGCCTCACAAAGGCCCTGGTCAGAACTTTGACGTTCTTGCGGCGCATCGCGGGACGAAGGAAGGTCACTGCCGTGGACTGGCGGATCCCATCTCCGGTCGATCGGTCCATGGGACCGAAGCCCTCTTGTTGGAAGCCGTTGATATCACTGGTTGCAGGATAGCCGGCTGCCTGTGCGGCTGCGAGAAATGCGGCACAGAGCGGGTGGCGTGTACTCCCGCGCGTAACTCGCTGCGGCCCCGCATCGCCTCGATAGTCATCCCTGCCGACGTCAACACTTTCCGAGCGGATGAAATAGGGCAGACAGTGGCGATAGTCCCACTTCGTGAGGCACCGATCTTCAGCGGCCCATCGGTCGTAGTCGTGCGCATGTCCGCGGACGAACACCATGCCGTTAATCGAGGACGATCCGCCGAGAGCCCTGCCGCGGGGACAATGCATGATTCGATTATTGAGATTTGGCTCGGGTTCGGTGTGGTAATCCCAACTGTAGCGTTTTCCGTTCATTGGGTAGGCGAGCGCAGCCGGCATGCGGATCTGCCAGTCCCAGAATCGATCCATACCGCCCGCTTCGAGCACGAGCACTGAGACATCGGGGTTTTCGCTCAATCTGGCGGCCAGCACGCAACCCGCTGACCCGGCCCCGATGATCAGGTAATCAGTTTCCAGATATTGTCGGTTGGCCGGCATGCGGCGATGTTAGGTAATACCGTTTCACGTAGCAATGGCTTATCTTTGCCTGCTCAGAGGTCACGCGTAGGCTACGTCGCAATCGACGTGTGCCGGGAACCAGGAACAAGTGGGATTGATTCTGACGATCGCGATGTTAACCACGCAGCTGACGGCGCTCGTTATCGTGCTTCGTTGGCCGAACGTGGAGTGCAAAGGCGAAATGTCCGTTTCTTTCTTTACATTCATCGCTGTCCTTTTCACTTCGGGGCTGGACGTCGGACTCATAATGTTCCCGCTTGTCGATTTTGGTTCCTATGCAAAGGAAGGGGTCTATTCGTTTGCCAGCCCGTTGGCAATAGAATTCGGATTCTGGGGGTTTCTCGTCTGGTCCTTCTATTTCCTGACAACATTCTATTTCTGCATCTTAGAACCAAAGCTCAAATTGTTTGAAATTCGACCGATCAGAGTGACAAACAACCTGGTCATCATCGGGACATGTGCGTTCACCGCGTATCTGTTCCTGGCTTACCTGCCGGACTATGTGTCTGGAATCGGGCCGACATTGAGATACGGACTGGTTGCATTGGTCATACTGTTGTCGAGCGTATCTGCCACCGACATAAAATACGTAAGGGTACTTAGTGTTTGGTCGACCTGGCTGTTCTTTGCTTTGATTGTCGGAATTTGGCTGAATTCGGGTATGGGGATCTCGGGCCTCGCGGGATCGCTGGAAGGGCTCAGCGGATACTTCGCCAACATCTATCGCTTTACGACGCCAATATCCAAATATCACGAGTTCTACCTGTTTTGGTGGTTTTCCTGGAGCATCATGATAGGTCAGTTTGTGGCGCGATTCGTAAGTGGCCTCAAAGCCTGGCAACTGTTGCCTGCGCTGATTGTCGTACCGTCAATCCCGATTGCAATCTGGTTTGCCGTCCTCTATTACTATTTCCAAAACAAGATTGACGTGGGACCATCCTGGCGGCTTGCCATGGTCGTCGTTGGCATCATTTTCGTAATAAATTCCCTGGACTCGTTGATCCGTCTGTACACGCAAAACCTGGGAACGACGCCAGAAAGACTTGGCAAACCTGCATATATTGCCGGAAACTGGCTGGCGCTCGCGTCCCTGGTCGTTCTGTACAACTTCACGCCGCTGAGGATAGAGTGGATAGGCCTGATAGTCGTCGCGATCTATGCGGCGATATACGCCCTGGTGTTTCGTGATCGTGCACAACTCGCTCGAGGATTTGACTAAGTCAGCGTTAGTGCGAAGTCGGCGGGTGTCCGGCTGTCGACGAGTTAGTAAACTCGTTGTACTTGACCGAGATTGGTGTAGATCTTCTTGTGCTGCGTGTAATGCTCAATTGTCTGCAGGCCGTTTTCGCGGC
>JBAUVS010000419.1:0-11635 GCA_049583345.1 Woeseiaceae bacterium | reverse complement strand
CAGTATGATGACGAATCGAAAATTGCTGACCGTCATGTGGATGGTCCCGCTTGGACTCGTAACCACAATCGCGTGGGCACAGGCCGCCGTCCCGGACCCGGAAGACTGGTTCCGGAACGAGTACGCTCCGCTCTGGAAGGCGGAACCCTGGAGCAAACTTTCGGCGATCGACGGATTCTACAACGACAACATTACGATCCATCCGGCCGACGGCGCCGTTTCTACGGTTTCCAGCCATAACTGGCTCGCACAGAGTATCGACGGCTGGCGAGCAGAGGGGTGGGTCAGCAGCCTTTTGGCGGATTTCCGGTCCGATCGGATCAATTCTTCCACCGTGCTGTTCCTTACAAAGTGGCAAGATTTGTACGCGGACGGCCACGAGGAATTCAGTTGTGGGTGGTATGTCGCCGATGTCGTCGACGGGCGCTGGAAATTCACGCGATACGAAGAAGTGGACTGCGAAGGCCGCGATCTTCGCAAGGGTAGTTGATATGAGGAAGATCATCGTTCCAGCCGTGAGTTTTGCTCTGGGCGTACTGGTGACCGTCGTATTTCTCCACGATCGCGAATTTCGGCAGCCCGGCGAAGTGGAATCCACTGTATCGAACAGCCCGGCACCGGACGCACCCTCGAGGGCGGCGCTTTCCATGGCGGTCTACGGAGCGTAATGCTTTCCTTTCAGTACCCGAAACTCATTCATAACACACTGTTTTATATGGAAAAATTCCCAAGGCTGGCAGAGCAAGGGGGCAACCTGGTGCTGGCCGACGACCACTACGGCCGTGCTCTGCGCAACGCCAACAGGGTAAGGCTCCGGTGTCCGATAATTCGAGAATCACCCGCAACGGTTAGGCACCAGCCCCATGATCACCGCACGTCGATAAACGTGTTGATCGACAGGCGGCCCGTCCTTGGATCGGCGGGCGGAACCCGGGCACTGTCGATGCAACCCGAATGCAGGGAATTGCGGCGATAAACGACCATGCGGTTGAAGACGCCGTCGACCCTGGCAACCTGTTCAAAAAGTCGCGTGCTACCGTTGATGTAACGCGCATCCGGCGCATCGCTGCCGCTGCTTTCTTCCTTCAGGCACCGGGAATATTCGTCCTTCCTCGCCTCGTCCACGTACTCGAAACCGGTTCGGCGATGCCGGTAGAACGCGGTACCACCCCAGTCGCCCCGGAACAGGTAGTGCACCGTCGCGAGACCGCTGCCGTTGGTCGAATCGATATGCGGCACACGTTGCAGGAACTCCAGTGAGTCCGGGGGCCGGGTCACCAGGGAATAATGGCACAAGGGAAACGTCAGGCGCCGGGACTGAAGTCCGAAGTGCTCCTGCAGCAACGGTCCGAGCACCTGCTCGAGCAGGTTTTCATAGGACAGCGGCGCGCGGGCGCGGATCCCGGGAAACATCTTCCCCTTCGGTTCGAAGTAGCAGCGGGCTGCCCGCCGTATCAGGCGCTCCGGGTCCGCGACGAGCCTGTCGATGACCAGCAGCGGCGCGCCCTCGGCACCCAGTGACTGCCGCTCGATGCTGATATCCGGATGGAGATCCAGTTGCATTTGTGGCGGGGCACGCCGGCCCGTCAGGCCCGAACCTTCCCGGACAGCGATTGCCACACCGCCGGGTCCGCCGGGCAGTAGCGCTCGAGGAACGCCTGGTGTGAAGGCATTGCATTCACGGCCTTGTCGATGGGCTTCCTGATCGCCTGGAACAGGTGACCCATATCTGCATCCGGCAAGGCGCGCGCCACCGGGTGGTAGTCCTTCGGCATGATCCCCTGACCCACCATCACGTGTGTCCAGGAGTCGAGCCGAAACAACTCATTGTCCCCCTGCCACACATGCGCCCTGTCGCGGAAGACACCTATGCGCTTCGCCAGGTCTTCGGGCAGCGACATCTCCCGGCAGTCGCGCCACATCGGCTCGTCACGCCGGTTGGCGTGATAATGCAGGATGATGAAGTCGCGTACGTGCTCCATCTCAGCACGGCTGACCTCGTTGTAACACTGGACCATCGAGGCCTCGATGCCATGGGACGGAAACAGGTGAATCAGCCGGACAAGCCCGCTGATGGCCAGGTGGATACTGGTCGACTCCAGCGGCTCGATGAAGCCGCTTGCAAGGCCGAGAGCGACGACGTTCTTGTTCCAGGCCTTGCGCCGCCGGCCGGTCCGAAACGGCACCAGCCAGGGGTCCCGGACCGCCGGTGCGGCAACGTCCTTGCAGAGTTTGGCCGTTGCCTCGTCGTCGGACATGTGTCTGCTTGAATAGACCAGACCGCAGCCGACCCGGTGCTGCAGCGGGATATGCCATCGCCAGCCCGCCTCATGTGCAATTGCCCGCGTGTAGGGCACGGCCGGCCCCACCGACTCTGTTTGCAGGGCCACGGCGCGGTCGCAGGGCAGCCAGTTAGTCCAGTCCTCGTAGCCGGTCTTTAGCGCTTGTTCGATCAGCAGCCCGCGGAATCCCGTGCAATCGATGAACAGGTCGCCTTCGATGACTTGCCCATCCTCGAGCACCAACGATTCGACAAAACCGCTTTCGCCGTTTTGCCTGACTTCGCGAATCTTCCCTTCCAGGCGCCTGACGCCGGCTTTCTCCGACATCCGGCGGAGAAAAATCGCGTACAGCGCGGCATCGAAATGGTACGCGTAATTGACCTCCGGCTGATCGGCGGGCGACGGGTTCGTCGCCCAGCGCACGGACCATTGCCTGGCATTGCCTTCGTCCTTCGCAAGCAGCGCGAACCGATCGACACGCGATGCCACAGTCTCCAGGCAGAAGTCACCGAGCTGCGACTGCATGCCGCGACGCAGGCTGTCGAGCCAGAAATGGTGGAACTCGCAGGCCCATATTCCCAACCCGGTGAAACCGAACGGGTGGATATATCGATCACCCGGCCGCAGCCAGTTCTCGAAGGATATCGACAGTTTGAAACTGCCGGCCACCTGCTTCAGGAACTCCCTTTCGTCGATCTGCAGCAACCGGTGAAACGTGCGAATCGTGGGAATGGTCGATTCCCCGACCCCGACCGTGCCGATCTGCTCGGATTCCACCAGCGTGATGTCCAGCAATTCCCGGAACTGATACGACAGTGCGCAGGCAGCGATCCAGCCCGCGGTACCGCCGCCGGCGATCACGACCTTCCTGATGCGTCCGTTTTCCTGGTCCAATGTCCTTGCCTCATTCTCCGGCCGACCCGGCAGCGGCGTGCCGCTATCGGTTGAGCTTGCCTATCAGCATTGCCCGAAGCTGCCGCGCCAACGGCTCGTCGATCGGTCCGAGCAGCCCGCGCGCCGCTTCCGGCATGTGTTCGCCCGCACGTTCCGCCGGGCCGAATGCGTAGTACTCGAAGACCTCCCGCCAGGCGCGCTTTTCCCGTTCCGGCCGGTCACGAATCGTCCATATTGCGTGATACAGCGCGTGCATCGGCGTCGGTACGTATGCCGGCACGCTGCTCCACCAGTAATTGACGAGAACGGTAAACGCATCCAGGCCTTCGACGTGATGCCACCACATGCTCGGTACAAAAACGGCGTCGCCCGGCTCCAGGACGGTGCTTCGTGAGGCGGCCTGTGCCTCGCGGAATCGGGGATATAACCCGAAATCCGGGTTGGCCAGGTTGACGAGGCTCACGGCCTGGCCGCCGGGCGTCGGATCGAGCGGCCCCGGGTAAAGATTCCGGATTTGTTCCGGCGGAAAGAAAGTAAACCGCCGACGGCCTACTGAGCAGCAGGCAATATTGTTCGGTGCATCGTAGTGGCAACTTGCCGTGACCCGGTTTCCTACCCAGATGGTCGGCGGCGCGTCGATGCCCGGCGTTGCAAACGCGAGGTCATTGGCTTCGCGAAAGCCCGGGAGGCAGGAATCCACCGGCAGGGACGCCATGTAATACGTGGGCGGACGAGCATCGCCGGCGTGCGCGGCAATCTCGTCCAGTACTTCGCCCAGGCCGCCTCGCCTGACCTCGAAATTGAGCTTCGTGAAATCGTCGTTGTAAAACGGGCGGCCGGCAATTTCGGGATTGCCGTAGCTGTACTGCACCGGGCGTCCACTGTAGTGCCGGCGCAGGTAATCCATCGCGGCCGGCATGCCCTCGAGTCCTGCCTGCACGAAAGGCCAGTCGGCCACCAGCCCCCTGAGGACGATCGGCTCACCCTGGCCGAGCAGCTCGTCGACCGGGAGTGTGCCCGGCCGGCAGCCGTCGAACTCTCGAACGTCTCCGCCTGCTGCAGTCATGTTGGTTCAGCCGTTGCCCGGCGTCGGGCCGGCTTCCTGGCGCAGCCGCCGCCGCTTCTCGGCCATCAGACGGCGCACGTTTTGCATGGATGCCAGCACGAGGTAGGCCCCTTCCAGCCATCCGCTGGCGTTCAACCGCGCAAGATCGTCTGCACCAAGCAGGCGCAGCTTCTCGCGATTGATGCCGTACAGGCCGGTCAGATTCGCCCCCACGTCTTCGTCGAAACGCACGTCCAGCGTGACGGGCTCGATGAGACCAGGCGCATCGAGCGCGGCAAACATGGCCTTGCTTGCCTCGACACCGTCCCGAATACCGCGAAGGACGGTGGATATATACTCCAGGTAGGGGCTGTTGCCGCCCTGGGGCAGGAAAGCCGCCTCGCCTTCGCTGGTGGAGACCCGCGGATGGTCCAGGTCGACATGGATGACCGGTTCCTCACGAACTTCCCCGTCGATAGTCTGTTCCTGGAAACCTATCAGGAACGGCCCCCGCGCCACGTAGCCCGGCACGTAGCTCGCGTTCCATCGATCGTCCCCGAGGAACAGGTTCTCATCCTTCTCGAAACCGAGCAATGCCACACACTGGTATTCGCCGTCGTTTCCGTCCTTGCGAAAGAAGATGGGGTATTCACGCTGCAATTCGGCAAACTCGGTCGGATACGCCGGCACCATGCCGACAGCATCGCCGAATTCCGGGCCGAAACGCGTGATAACCCGAAGGTCCTTGTGCGTTATGTTGTTGAGCAGCTCGTATCGCGCCATGTCGGCTCCTGCGCGCGATGGTGTCATATCGACATCGCTCAGGGAACATTACAGAAAAGGCATGCATCCGCAAGTGGGAACGGGACCCGCAGAAACAAGTCCGGGCCGCTGCGTTCGCAGCGGCCCGGACCTTACAGCACAACAGACTTCGGATGGATCGATCAGGTCCCGAAGTTATAGCGGACGCCCAGCATGTAGCGCGGACTCTGGTCGATCAGCTTGACCATCTGCTTCTGGGTGCGGGCGTGCCAGCGCACGTCCTCACCGGTCAGGTTGATCGCCTCGAGGCCGACAGAAAGTGCGTCCGTGAAGGCGTAGCCCACGCTGAGATCGATCTGCTCGTACGGCTCGACATAGTACGGGTTGCGGTTGCTGCCGTTCTGGTTGCCCGCGTACAGGTACTCGTCGCGCCAGTTCCAGGCCAGACGCGCCGAAAACCCGTACTTCTCGTACATCAACACGACGTTGGCCGTATCGCTGAGTCCGGTGAGCGCAAACTGGTCGATGCCCGGGTCACCCGCATTGTCGTAGCCGACATCGCCGTTGACGGTCGTGTAGTTCGCGAGGATACCGAAGCCCGTGTCGCCGAAGAAGTACTGGCCGCCGAGTTCCCAGCCGTGAATGTGGGCACTCTCCTGGTTGACCGGGACGTTGACGTCGTACATGTACACCGGATCGTCGGACTCACCCACCAGGTCGTAGTCGGCCTCCATCTGCAGCACCTGGGAGGAGCTTCCGTCATAGGCCGCCAGCCCTCCGGTGGCGCCTGCGTTACGCAGCATCGCCGTCGCCGTGAACAGCGCCGTGTCGTTGGCGGAACAGGCAGCGTCGACGTCGTTACCCGCCCCGGATACCTGCGTCGCGCACTGTCCGCTGAGCAGGAAGTCCAGCGCTGCCTGCGCATCCGGGCCCGATGTCGGGTCGGTCAGGCCGTACAGGGGTTCGCGCACGACGGTATTGCCGACGAAATTGTCGACGCGCTTGTCCCAGTAGGTGATGGACGCGTAGCTGTCGTCGGCGAAATACCATTCCAGCGCCAGGTCGAGGTTGGCAGACTGCAGCGGCACCAGTGCCGGGTTCTTCGAATCGCCGGAAGCCCGGGTCGACGGATTGATCAGGATGGAACCCGTAGGATTGCCCGGTGACGGTCCCGCGTACAGGTCGTCGTAGGATGCACGCGCAATCGTGTTGCTGAAGGACGCGCGGCCCTTGAGCTCATCCGTCAAGTCGATACTGAAATCCAGGCTCGGCAATATGTGACTGTAGCTGGCCTTCTCATTGAACGGCTGTATGTCGGCCGATCGGCTCAGGCTGAAGTCGTTGTTCGCCACCCAGTTGATCGAGCTCGGTATGGCGATCGACGAGGTCGAAACGACGTCCGTGTTTTCGTAGCGAACGCCGACCACGGTGTTGGTCGGCCTGCCACCCAATTGCCCCTCCAATTCGACCTGCACATAAGCGGCGAAGACCTTCTCCTCGATCTTGTTGTCGTTGCTGAAATTCTTTGAGGCGGTGGTGTTCGACCCGTATTCGCCGGCGGCCCAGGCTGCGAGCTGCGCGGCATCGCCGGCCCACGCACCCGGCGCAGCGCCGCTCGCGTTGAAGTCGTTGAAATGGTTGGTGATGCTGATCGGATGCATCAGGGCGATCATGCCGGGCTCGAAGCCGGCATTGTCGACGCCCCAGTGGCCGAGCTCGGCATAAGTGTCGCTCTGCTGCCGGGTCATGGTGACCTTGCGCGAATCGACGCCGAAGCGGAAGCGGCCGTCCTCGAACTCCAGGGTACCGTTAATACGACCCTGGGTGATTTCGGACTCCTGTTTCGTGTACCAGATGCGTATGACCTGCGAGCCGACCTGGTCTGCGGTGAAGTCCGCGTTGCGGACGCCGTTGACGTCGGCCAGCGCGTCGGCACCGCTCTGGTAGTAGGTCCTCGCCGCGATCGGCAGGCTGTTGTTGAAATAGAACTCCTGCCCCCAGGCGCCAGGGCAGGTGCCGTTGTAGCAGTTGGTACCCGCCGGGCTGAAATAGGTCGCACTGCCGCCGCTGGCCGGGTCGTTGGGCAGGCTGTCCGACGTGGAATGATGGGCGTCGAACTCCAGGCTGAAGTCATCCCTGACAGACCACTTGGCGTTGAAGCCCAGGGAGTCGAACTGGTACTCCTGCATGTTTCGCTGTTGCTCGTAGCCGAAGTCCTTGCCGCCGACGATCACGTCGCGCAGATACACCGGGGTTGCCACGGCCTGGCCGGTGTCGAACGTCAGGTCGGTGAAGCTGTTGCTGCGCTGCAGCCAGATCGTCTGTTCGCCGCGGTTCTCCGAGAGTTCGTTCTTACCGAAGGTGTAGTCCGCAGTCAGCGTGACCGCGTCGCTCGGCGCAAACTGAACCACCGCCTGGCCGTTGGTGCGCTTACGATTGAGGTCCGCAAACGCGTAGCGAAGGTCATTGGGCATGGCATACAGCTGATCGATCTCCGGCGCATTCTGGACCACGCCGCCGGCACGCATCGCGGGCTCGGTACCGGTCCAGCGCTGAATGTTCCACGAGTTCTCGGTGGATTGCACGGAGCCGGAATCGCGTTCCTGGTAGCTGCCGTTGAGGCCCACACCCCAGGTATGGTCGTCGTTGGCGTAGCTGAAAATTCCGGAAAACTCGGGTGTCACGTCGTTGCCGAACACCTGCGAATCGTCCGAGACGGCCTTTGCGCCGACATTCAGGATCATGCCGTCGTGGTTGAGCGGCCGGTCGGTAAGGATGTCGATCGTCGCGCCGATGCCGCCGCTGGGTATATTGGCCCGGCCGGTCTTGTACACGGTGATCCCGGCGATCGCATCGGAGGACAGCTGTGCAAAGTTGAAAGCACGGGTACCCACTCCGACGCCGTCGGTGACCAGGTCGCCATTAGCGAAGCCATCTGCGCCCGGCAACTCGCGGCCGTTGAGTGTCACCATGTTGAACTCTGGCCCAAACCCGCGGGCCGTCACCTGGGCGCCTTCGCCATCTCTGCGTTCGATCGAGATACCGGTGATGCGCTGCAGAGATTCGGCGAGATTGGTGTCCGGGAACTTGCCGATGTCTTCGGCCGTAATCGCGTCGACGACGCCGGTGGTGTTTCGCTTGACGTTCATCGAACTGACCAAGCTACCGCGAATGCCCCGGACGACGATTTCCTCCATCTGTTCGTCCTGCGCGAGCGCAGAACCCGTCGCGCCCACGAGCAACGCCGATGCGACGGCGGCGGTGACTGGATTTACCTTGAAATTGGGATTCCTGGACATGGATCTGTTTCCCCCTGGCTCTTGAACGGGTCTCGTATCCGCTGCGATTCGATCGATTGCGCCTGTGCTGACGCGGTCACGCGATGGGACCGCTAACCAGCAGAGTGGATACCCCCGTTCTGTGTTCCCCCCCGGAAATCGGCGCTGGGCCGTTCCCCGGAACCTATGTCCCGCAGCCCCTTTTTGGTAATCGTTGACGCGACAGGGACTGTAAAACGTTTAGCATGATTATCCCCTGAACCGCATTTGTCAACCACTAAATGGTAACGTTTACAAATACGCGCCTGGCACCGACCTGATCTCCCGAATTTCTCCGTATATAGCGGGTTCGAGGCGTGCCAAAAGGCTCAGCTGCAACCATTTCTTCGCCCACCGGCACCGCGATGCCGATTTGACCGCCTCGATGTAAAACGTTTAGCATGCCCGATGCAGTCCAGGGGGGTCATGCGATCGTCGCGCCGGGCAGGGACAGCCGGCGCGCTGCCGCGTTCCCCGTGGCGTGGGCCGGGGTTGCCGGACACGCCATCGCTCCGCACTACAAGACCATAGCCTCGGAGCCGGCTGGGGACGGCAGGGGGACGTTCATGCGACTACACGCCATCGACCTCGCCATCATCGGCGCCTACTTGCTGTCGACGGTATTCATCGGCCTGTATCTAAGACGGCGTGCGGGCGCGAATCTGAGGGCCTATTACCAGGGCGGCCGCAAGCTCCCCTGGTACATGCTCGCCCTGTCCAATGCCTCCGGGATGTTCGACATATCCGGGACGATGTGGCTGGTGACGCTCTGTTTCGTCTATGGGTTGAAGAGCATCTGGATCCCCTGGCTGTGGCCGGTGTTCAACCAGGTGTTCCTCGCCGTGTATCTCTCGACCTGGCTCAGGCGATCGAACGTCCTGACGGGCGCCGAATGGATCCGCACACGCTTCGGCGACGACCGCGGCGGCCGCCTCGCGCACATGGTCGTCGTGCTGTTCGCGGTCATCAGCGTGCTCGGCTTTCTCGCCTACGGCTTCATCGGCGTCGGCAAGTTCATGGAGATCTTCATCCCGTGGGAAACGGTCTCGCCCTGGATCCCGTTCGACGTGCCGGCCGCATACGTGCCGCATGTGTACGGCATCTTCTTTACGAGCATCGCGACGTTCTACGTGATGCTCGGCGGGATGATGAGCATCGTCTGGGCAGACGTACTGCAGTTCACGATCATGGCGGTCGCGGCGGTCGTCATCGCGATCATCGCGATGGCCAACGTGTCGCCGGAAGCGCTGCAGGCGGCGACACCCGCCGGCTGGGCGAATCCGTTCTTCGGCTGGACGCTGGACATCGACTGGCGCGGCATCATCGACGACGTGAACACGAAGATCGCCTCGGACGGCTATTCGTTGTTCGGCATTTTCTTCATGATGATGCTGTTCAAGGGCATCCTGCTCAGCGCGGCCGGTCCAGCGCCGAACTACGATATGCAGAAGATCCTCGCCACCCGCTCGCCGCGCGAGGCGGCGATGATGAGCGGCTTCGTTTCGATCGCACTCAACCCGATCCGTTACCTGATGATCGCCGGTTTCGCGGTGCTCGCGATCGTCTACTACCAGAAGCTCGACCTGATGGTCGGCGGAAGGCTCGATTTCGAGAATATATTGCCGTCAGCGATGCTGCAGTTTGCGCCGGTCGGGATACTGGGCCTGCTGCTCGCCGGACTGCTCGCCGCTTTCATGTCCACGTTTGCCTCGACCGTCAACGCGGCGCCGGCCTACCTGATCAACGACATCTACAAGCGCTACATCAACCCGGAGGCGAGCAACCGGCGCCTGGTATACGCAAGTTACCTCGTATCGGTCCTCGTCGTCGCGATCAGTACGATCATCGGTCTGTACGTCGAGAGCATCAACAGCATACTGCAATGGATCGTGTCGGGTCTGTGGGGCGGTTACGTCGTATCCAACGTGCTCAAGTGGTACTGGTGGCGGCTCAACGGCATGGGATACTTCTGGGGCATGCTGGCCGGCATCGTCGGCGCGCTCGCCTTCCCGACGCTGTTCGCGGATACGTTCGAAGGCGTCGCCGGCGACATACTGCCGCTGTATCTGTTCCCGTTGCTCCTCGTGGTCTCCGGCGCCGCCTGCATTGCCGGCAGCCTGCTTACGCGACCGGAGGACGACGCTCTCCTCATGCGCTTCTATCGACAGGTGCGTCCGTGGGGGCTGTGGGGACCGGTGCACCGCAAGGTGGTTGCCGCCGACCCGGACTTCGAGCGCAACCGGAACTTCCCGCGGGACATGTTCAACGTGGTCGTGGGGATCATCGCCCAGACCTGTCTCGTCGCCGCCCCGATCTACCTCGTCATCCGGGACGGGACGTCCTTCGGCACGACGATCCTGGTATTCGCCGTCTGCGCCGTGATCATGAAGAAAACGTGGTTCGACCGGCTCGAGGATGCGCTGGTCGAAGACGACTCGCAGGAACCCTGATATGGCCGTGCCGAAACCCGCCGCCGCAGACGGTCGCCACTACGGATACTTCGACGACGAGCGGCGGGAATACGTCATCACGGATCCCCGCACGCCGTTTCCGTGGATCAACTACCTCGGTTGCGAGGACTTCTTCTCGCTGATATCGAACACGGCCGGCGGCTACAGCTTCTACCGCGACGCGAAGCTCCGGCGCCTGACGCGCTATCGCTACAACAACGTGCCGGCCGACGACGGCGGCCGTTACTTCTACATCCGCGAAGGCGACAGCATCTGGTCGCCGGGCTGGAAGCCCTGCCGAACCGCTCTCGACGATTACGAGTGCCGGCACGGCCTCGGCTACACGCAGATCAGCGGACAGAAAGACGGCCTGCGCGCCAGCGTGCTGTTCGTCGTGCCGCTGGGCGCCAACGTCGAGCTGCACCGGGTGCGGATCGAGAACCTGTCCGCTCGGGAACGCAGCTTCCGGCTGTTCTCGTTTATCGAGTGGTGCCTCTGGAACGCGTCCGACGACTCGACCAATTTCCAGCGCAATTTCTCGACCGGCGAGGTCGAGGTCGAGGGCTCCGTCGTCTATCACAAGACCGAGTTCCGCGAGCGCCGCGACCACTATGCCTGGTACAGCGTCAACCAACCGATCCGTGGCTTCGATACGGATCGCGATACGTTTCTCGGCCCGTACAACGGATTCGATCGGCCCGCCGTCGTCGTCGACGGCGAGCCCTGCAACTCGGTCGCCCACGGCTGGTCTCCGATCGCGTCGCATTGCATCGATGTCGTGTTGGGCCCTGGCGAATCGAAGGAGTTCGTGTTCCAGCTCGGCTACGCAGTCCTGGCCGAGGAACACAAGTGGTCGGCGCCCGGCGTCATCAACAAGGCGCCGGC
>JBAUVS010000418.1:0-4845 GCA_049583345.1 Woeseiaceae bacterium | reverse complement strand
GGGCCGTGGTCAGCGATTATTACGCGATCGAGCAGCTCGCCGACCTGCATCACATTGCGAAAGACCCTGCCGAGGCGGCGCTGATCGCGCTCGCCGCCGGCGTCGACGTCGACCTGCCGAGCGGACGCTCCTACTCGACGCTCGGCGACGCGGTCCGGCAGGGCAAGGTCGCCGAGAGCGCGATCGATGCGGCCGTGCGACGACACCTCGAGATCAAGTTCCGTGCCGGATTGTTCGAAGATCCGTACGCGGATATCGCCGGCGCGGAAGCGATCACCAACAACGCCGAAGCACGCGCGCTGGCGCGCAAGGCGGCGCAGCGCTCGATCGTGCTGCTGACCAACGACGGCGTGCTGCCGCTGACCCTGCCCGAGGAGGGCCCGAAGCCGGTGATCGCCGTGATCGGTCCGAATGCGGCGGTGGCGCGTCTCGGCGGCTACTACGGGATACCGCCCGTCACGGTCTCGCTGCTCGACGGCGTGCGGGCACGTGCGGGCGATCGGGCGAAGATCGTCTACGCGCCCGGCGTGGTGATCACCGAGAACGACGACTGGTGGGCGGACGACGTGAAGCTGGGCGATCCCGCCAGGAACCGCAAGCTGATCGCGGACGCCGTAAAGCTGGCGCGCGATGCCGACACGATCGTGCTGGCGATCGGCGACACCGAACAGACCAGCCGCGAGGGCTGGGCGGATGCTCATCTCGGCGACCGCGACAGCCTCGAACTCGTCGGCCAGCAGCAGGACCTGTTCGATGCCTTGCACGCGCTGGGCAAACCGCTCGTCGTCGTGCTGATCAACGGCCGGCCGGCCTCCACCGTGACCATCGCCGGGCAGGCAAACGCGCTGGTCGAGGCCTGGTACGCGGGCGAACAGGGCGGCAACGCGATGGCGGACGTGCTGTTCGGCGACGTGAATCCGGGCGGCAAGCTTCCCGTGACGATCCCGCGCAGCGTCGGCCAGTTGCCGATGTTCTACAACCACAAGCCGTCCGCGCACCGCGGTTACCTGTTCGCCAGCGCCGAACCGTTGTTCCCGTTCGGCTGGGGACTCTCCTACACGACGTTCGAACTCGGCGAACCGCGCCTGTCGGCGGGTGCAATTCGCGCCGGCGACAACGTGGACGTGACGGTCGAGGTACGCAACACGGGCAAACGCAGCGGCGACGAGGTCGTGCAGCTCTACATCCGCGACAAGATCAGTTCCGTCACACGACCGGTCAAGGAACTGAAGGCGTTCAGGCGTGTGACGCTGGCGCCCGGCGAGTCGCGCGAAGTGACTTTCACGCTCGGCCCGTCGAGCTTCTGGATGTGGAACGACGAGATGCAGCGCGTGGTCGAGCCCGGCGATTTCGATATCATGGTCGGACCCGATTCCGTCAACCTGAAATCGGTCAACCTGGAGATCGACTGACAATGCCTCCCGTCCCGGTCATCACGGATGCCGAGGTGATCGTCACCTGCCCGGGGCGAAACTTCGTCACGCTGAAGATCGACACCGACCAGGGCGTCTCCGGCGTCGGCGACGCGACGCTGAACGGCCGCGAGCTCGCCGTCGCGAGTTATCTGAAAGACCACGTCGTGCCCTGCCTGATCGGCCGCGATGCCCACCGCATCGAGGATGCCTGGCAGTACCTGTACCGGGGGGCCTACTGGCGGCGCGGGCCGGTCACGATGACGGCGATCGCCGCCGTGGACATGGCCCTGTGGGACATCAAGGGCAAGCTCGCCGGCCTGCCGGTCTACCAGCTGCTCGGCGGCGCGAGCCGCGACGGCGTGATGGTCTACGGCCACGCCAACGGCGAGACCATCGACGAGACGATCGAGAACGCCCGCCACTACGTCGAACTCGGCTACCGCGCGATCCGGCTGCAGTCCGGCGTGCCGGGACTCGGCTCGACCTACGGCGTGTCGAAGGACCGCTATTTCTACGAACCCGCGGACGCCGCGCTGCCGACCGAGAACCTCTGGTCCAGCGAGAAATACCTGCGCTCGGTGCCGCCGCTGTTCGAGCAAGCGAGGGGAGCGTTCGGCTGGGACGTACATCTGCTGCACGACATCCATCACCGCCTGACGCCGATCGAGGCGGGCCGGCTCGGCAAAGACCTCGAACCGTTCCGGCCGTTCTGGCTCGAAGACGCGACGCCGGCCGAGAACCAGGACAACTTCCGCCTGATCCGCCGCCATACGACGACGCCGCTCGCGGTCGGCGAGGTGTTCAATTCGATCTGGGATTGCCGGCAACTGATCGAGGAACAGCTCATCGATTACATCCGTGCGACCGTGGTCCATGCGGGCGGTATCAGCCACCTCCGCCGCATCGCCTCGTTCGCCGATCTCCACAACGTACGCACCGGCTGCCACGGTGCGACCGACCTCTCGCCCGTTTCGATGGCGGCGGCGTTGCACTTCGACCTGTCCGTCAACAACTTCGGGATCCAGGAGTACATGCGTCACACCGAGGAGACGGACGCGGTCTTCCCGCATGCGTACACGTTCGGGGACGGGTTGATGCATCCGGGTGAGGCGCCCGGTCTCGGCGTCGATATCGACCTCGCGCGCGCCGCGAAGTATCCCTACCGGGCTGCCTACCTGCCCGTCAACCGACTCGAAGACGGCACGATGTTCAACTGGTGATGCCAGCACCCGGTCATGGCGGAAGAAGCGAAACGCAGGCGACGCAGCGGCAACGCACCCACGATCAGTGACGTCGCGCGCAAGGCCGGCGTGTCGCCGATGACCGTGTCGCGCGTGATCAACGGCGAATCGCACGTACGCGAAGTGACGCGTTCCAGGGTCAGGGACGCGATCAGGGCGCTGGGTTATGCGCCGAATCCGGCGGCGCGCAGTCTTGCCGGTGCGAGCCAGGTCCACATCGCGATGCTGTACGCGAATCCGAGCGCCTACATCGCGGAATTCCTGTTCGGCGGCCTGGAACAGGCGCGCAGGCAGAACTGTCAGTTCATCGTCGAGAAGTGCGTCGACGGACCCGATATCGCGGCGGAGATCCGCCGTATCGTATCCGGCGGCGTGGACGGCATCCTGCTCGCGCCGCCGCTCGCCGATTCGGAGCGATTGATCGACCTGCTGGAGGCGGAGGACATTCCCTCGGTGCTGGTGACATCGAGCCGGGTGCGCGACAATGTCTCCGCGGTCAGTATCGACGACTACAGGGCTGCCCGCCAGATGACGGAGCACCTGATGTCACTCGGACACCGCCGGATCGGCTTTCTCAAGGGGCACCCGAACCAGGCCGCGAGCGAACGGCGCCTCGCAGGCTTCCGGGACGCGCTCGCCGCGGGCCGGCTCTCCTGTCCGGACGAACTGATCGCGCAGGGCCTGTTCACATACCGGTCCGGGCTCGATGCCGCGGAGCAATTGCTGAGCCTCGACGAGCGGCCGACGGCGGTCTTCGCGAGCAACGACGACATGGCAGCGGCGACGGTGGCCGTCGCACATCGCCACCACCTGGACGTGCCGGGCGATCTCACGGTGTGCGGTTTCGACGATACGCCGCTTGCGACGACGATCTGGCCGGAGCTGACCACGATCCATCAGCCGATCGCCAAGTTGTCGCGGGCGGCGGCCGACCTGCTGATCCGCAAGATCCGCGCGCGGCGGGCCGGCAAGGTGCAGCAGTCGAAGCACCTGGTACTCGACTACACGCTTGTCCGGCGGCATTCCGATGCACCGCCGCGTGTGCGCCCCAGGGTACGGGCAGAGACCCGTTGAGTCGCGGGGTTCGAGCCGGTACGCGCCGGCAATTCCTGCGTGCCGCGCTCGCCGCGGCGCTGGCATCGCTCGCGGCCGGCTGCGAACGGCACAGTTCGCAGCTCCGGCTGAAAATCGGCCACAGCCTCGATCCCTCGCACACGGTCCACAAGGCGATGCTGTACATGGGTGAACGCCTCGAGGAACACTCCGGAGGGTCGATGGCGGTCGACATCTATCCGAGCAGCCAGCTCGGCCAGGAACGCGAACTCATCGAGCTGCTGCAGATCGGCAGCCTCGCGATGACCAAGGTGTCGGCGAGTCCCCTCGAGAGTTTCGTACCCGAGATGAAGGTCTTCAACATCCCCTACCTGTTCCGCGACGAGAAGCACTGCTGGGATGTGCTGAACTCCGATATCGGGCGCGAGCTGTTGCTGGCACCGCAGAGCGTGAGGCTGCGCGGGCTGGGCTACTATGACGCCGGGAGCCGGAGCTTCTATACGGTCGACCACCTGGTGCGCACGCCGGCGGACCTGAAAGGCCTCAAGATCCGCGTGCAGCAGAGCCAGACCGCGCTGCAGATGGTGAAGGCCTTCGGCGGCGCGCCGACGCCGATCTCCTGGGGCGAGCTCTACACCGCGCTGCAACAGGGCGTCGTCGACGGCGCCGAGAACAACCCGCCGAGTTTCTATCTCTCGGGTCACTACGAGGTCGCCAAGTTCTACACGCTGGACGAACATACCTACGTGCCGGACATTCTGCTGATCAGCAAATACGTGTGGGATCGGCTCGCCGAACAGCAGCAGGAGTGGCTGCAACTCTCCGTCGACGAGTCGGTCACGTATCAGAAAGCGCTGTGGAAGAAGGACGTGCAGCACGCGCTCGATGCGGTGACCGCCGCGGGGGTCACCGTGTATCGTCCGGACAAGGCCCTGTTCGCCGAAAAGGTCGCGGGCATGTACAAGAATTACGACGGCACCGAAATCGGCGACCTGATCCGTCGCATCCGGGAGGTTCAATAGCCATGCTGGCGAAGGCGGTCCGCGCCATCGATGCTGCGTTCCAGGTTCTGCTCGCGACGCTGATGGCGGTCATGGTGGTCTGCGTCACCTGGCAGATCGTGTCCCGCTATGTGC
>JBAUVS010000417.1:0-2025 GCA_049583345.1 Woeseiaceae bacterium | reverse complement strand
GGTCCCAGCGCGGTCCCGTGGTCGTGGGCCCGCCGATGCGGGCGGCGGGCAACGCACGCTTCACGGCATCGGCCGTGTAGTCGTAGAGTTTGAAGTACTCCTCCTGCGTGCCCTGCCAGTAGCCGATGTTCGGCTCGTTCCAGACTTCCCAGGACCAGGTCGCGACGGTTTTTTCGCCGTATCGCCCGACACTGTGGCGCACCCAGCGATAGACGAGTTCGGCCCAGCGTGCATAGTCGGTCGGCGGCTGCGCCCAGCCGGTAAAGATGTCGTTGTATTGCGCGCCGGGCGCCCAGTGATGCCGATAGGGACCGGGCTTCGTCGACAGCGCGCGCGGCATGAAGCCGATCTCGACCAGCGGCTGCATGCCGTTCTCGACCCAGGTGTCGAAAATGCGGTCGACGATGGTCCAGTCGTAGACCGGGTTGCCCGCGGCGTCTCGCGTGTACGCATTGGTCGAACCCCACTTGAGCGCGACCCGCGGTCCGTCATCGGTATTGAGCAGATTGTGTGCGCGGACGTGCACCGGCACCGGACTCAGTGCGGCCAGCTCGCCAAGCAGCTTGCGTCCGTTCGCCAGGTACGTGTAGTTGGCCTCGTCGTAGCCGAAGTACGCCCACATCGGCACCATCTCACCCACCGTCTTGCCCGCATCGATCTCGATCGTGACTGCCTGCTCGTCGGGCGCGGCATACAGCGGTCCCGCCGCGATCAGCACGAACGCCGAGAGTCGCGCGAGTATCCGTCCGGTCACCGGTGTCCTGGTTCTCCGCATAGCGTCTTCAACCCCAGCCGATTTCGTCGAGATGATCGTCGTCGATACCGAAGTAGTGCGCGATCTCGTGGATCAGTGTCTTCTCGATCTCCTCACGCAGCTCCTCGCGAGACAGGCCGAGCTCGAGATGCGGATGGCGGAAGAGATAGATCACGTCCGGCAGTTCACCGGCGTATTCCGTGCCACGCTCCGGCAACGGGAGGCCGACGTACAGGCCGAGCAGGCCCTCGCCGTCCGGGTCGAGTTCCGCATCCGCATCGTCGAGCACGATCAGCTCGATATTCTCCATCGCTTCCCGCACCCAACCGGGCAGCCGCTCGAGGGCCGCAAACACCGCATCTTCGAACTCGTCGTGATTCATCGCCGATTTGAAATGCTCTGTCGCCTGGCTGACAATCGTCGCTCACTGTGCCGGACCGCCTTGTTCACGCAGACATCGAGCGATGACGATCTCCCGCTACCAATATCCGATTCGTTTCTACAGTCTAGCAACAATCCTGCCCTGGGCGTTGTGGCTCACGGCGGGCTACATCAGCCACCGCCCTCCCCTCGACGACGAGCATCTCGCGGTGGCGAGCGTCGTCGCATTCGTCGGCCTGTTGTGCCCCGTCGCGGTTGCATGGTGGCTGATCGGCAGGGATCCGGATCTGCGGAAGGACGTCCTCGCCCGGCTGTTCAATTTCGGCTCGGCGAATCCGGTGTATTACGTACTGGCTCTCTTCCTGATGCCGGCGAGCATTCTCGCCGCGCAGGCGATCTCCCTGCTGTTCGGATACAGTGCATCCCAATTCGTGATCACCGGACACTTCACGTTCTCGTCCGGCGTCTTCCCGGTCTGGTCCATGCTGCTGATCGCGCCGATCCTCGAGGAACTGGCCTGGCACTCCTACGGCACCGATTGCCTGCGCAACCGGATGAATTTGTTCTTCACGTCGCTGGTATTCGGCGTCTTCTGGGCCATCTGGCACATGCCACTGGCCTCGATCCGCGATTACTACCAGAGTTGGTGCAGAGCGGCTGGATCTACGGCGTCAACTTCCTCGTGAGCATCGTGCCGTTCGTGCTGTTGATGAACTGGCTGTACTACAAGACGAAGCGCAACATCCTGGTCGCGATCGTATTCCATATCACCGCCGTCTACTTCCACGAGATCTACGCGACCCATCCGGACAGCAAGATCATCCCGACGGGCTTGCTGCTGATACTGGCGGCCGTACTGATAGGGCGCGACAAGGCGTTCATTTTCGAGC
>JBAUVS010000416.1:0-1962 GCA_049583345.1 Woeseiaceae bacterium | reverse complement strand
CTCGCTCGCGGCGACCAGCGCCCCGGTTGCCGCGGCGCGCCGCAGCGCGTGCTGCGGCTCGGCGCCGAGCAGCATCTCCGCAAGCCAGGTGCCGAGGAAGGCGTCCCCGCAGCCCACCGTATCCACGACATCCACGGTAAATGCGGATTGGCGCCAGAGCTCGTCGCCGTGCAGCAATACGGCGCCCTCGCCGCCCAGCGTGACGCACAGGGATTCGATCCCATACCGGTCGCGGAGCTCATGCGCGGCGGATTCGATCGACTCGAAGGGCCGATACCAGCTCGAGATCAGTTCCAGCTCGGACTCATTGAGCTTGATCCAGTCGGACTCCCGCAAGAGCGTCTCGATCAGCTGCCGGTCGATGTACGGCGGACGAAGATTGACGTCGAAGACCTTGAGACGTGCACTTTCCATCAGGCACAACAGCGAGGCGCGCGAAGCCTCGTTCCTCGCGGCGAGCGATCCGAACACCAGCGTGTCCGGCGTTCGCCCGGATGCTGCGAGATATTGCTGCGCGTCGATGAAATCCCATGCGACGGGTTCACGGATATCGAACTGCGCGGCATTGGGGTCCGACGTATCCACCTGCACCGTGCCCGTTGGCCAACGCTCGTCGACCTGTATCGAACCGGTCGGAAGACCGTGATCTCTCAGGAAGCCTAGGAGTTCGTCGCCGAGTGCATCGTTCCCGACGCGGCTCAACAGTTCGGCGTTGAGGCCGTAACTGCGCAGGCGCAACGCGACGTTCATCGGCGCGCCGCCAGGCACTCGCCTGCCCTGCACGATATCCCAGAGCGCCTCGCCGAAACACAAGATGACCGCATCGTGCGTCATCCGGGAATCCTACCGCAGATTTCTCGATGCCGGCTTTCTGATGCACCTTCTGCGGTCAGGCGCCCTCGGCAGGTGTCAGTCACGCTTGCAATCGATTTTCCAGGTTGTATGGAAGACCTTGCCATCCCGGACATACTCGGAGATCCAATTAAATCCCGAATCTGAAATATCTGAAAATGTCAGCCGGCTCGTAAACGCGCCGTCCCCGTCTTCCATCGCTTTCGTCAGCACCATTTCGTCTCTAACTCGACCACCACGCCAGACACCGGTCTGCCCATACGGCTGCATGAAGAACGTCACTTCCCATTGGCCGGACTTCGCATTGAAGATGCGGATACTCGTCGCTGAAAGGGCGCTGTTCCACGTCTTGTCCTGAATCGCCCATCCGTTCAGCACATATTGCGCTGTCCAGCGCGTTGCGAGCGCGACGAATTCGCTCCGGCTGGGCACGAACAATTCGCTCTCGCAGCTGAAACTGCCTACAAGGAAATCGAATTGTCCAATTTCAGCCGGCGCCTCTGGATTCGCGCGGCCAACAGGAAATACCGGCGTGGGCTCGTACTGCGAATACAGCTGTTCGTCAGCGGCCGCTTCATCGCTGGACCCGCTTATCGCCAGCAGGCAAAGCGTGAAGATGGGAAATTCTTTGTTCACGGTAGCCTCCTGAATTCCCTGCACCGCGGAAATCCGGTCACTTCAACACGCGAAAGATCCTGACATCTTGTGCGGCGATATCGAGATTCATCGGCTTGCTCGTATCTCCAGCCGGCTTGCCGGTCCACAGGTCGACGACGCGGTACGTCGTGGCCTCGAAGTCCGGATGCCATTGCACGAGATCGTCGCCGAGTCCCGCCGTGGCGATGTCGAAGCGTTCTTTCAATGGAGCGCTGCCCCGATTCAGGAACGCGAGCGCGAAGTCGCCGCCCTCGAGCACTTTCACCCAGATCTCGAGCTCGCCGGTTTTCAGGAAGGGGAACCCCTGGACGCCACGCAGATCCTGGTTGACCGCGATCACGCCCTTGTTCTTCAACACCGCGAGAATGGCCGGATCGAGATGGCGCACGTCGGTGCCGATGATGAGTGGTGCCGCGAGCATGGCCCACATCGCGAAATGCGCCCGGTTCTCGG
>JBAUVS010000415.1:0-3266 GCA_049583345.1 Woeseiaceae bacterium | reverse complement strand
GGCACTCGGCGGCTTGCGCGCCGTGTCGGTCTCGACTTCCACGGCACCGGCACCCGGCCGCAAAAGCACCCACCAGCCGAGCGCGATGACGACGATGACGGCGGGAGCGATCAGCCACCGCCGGCCTCTTGCCGGCGGCGGCGGGGCTTCCCGGTCGATCCTCAGCCCATGGATGCGTTCCGACGGGTCCGGCATTGTTGTCCTTGTGAGCCAGCGCGGTCGGCAATCGTACCAAAGTGCGCGGCCGGGCCATATTGCGGTGGGTCGCCGCGCGCAGGTCCTCAGCCGAGGCCGTTGACGAGTATCGCCAGGATCGACACCGGCGCGACGACCCGGAGCAGGAACAGCCAGGCCTTCAGGATCACGCGGCGGCCGAAATCGAGCTCGGCATCGAGCGTCGCGGGCCGCATGCGCCAGCCGACGAACAGCGCGATCAGCATGCCGCCGAGCGGCATCATGAGGTTGGCCGCGAAGAAGTCGATGAGATCGAACGGCGTCTTGCCGGCGAATACGTCGATGCCGCCGAGCGGGTGGAAATCGGACCAGACGTTGAACGAGAACACCGTCGCCAGGCCGATGGTCCACTGGGCAAGGCCGAATACCAGGCTCGCCCGCCAGCGCCGCATGGACCAGCGATCGCGGGCGAAGGCGACGATCGGTTCGAGCGTCGCGATCATCGACGTGATCGCCGCAAACGCGAGCAGGACGAAGAAGACGGTGCCGAACAGCGAGCCGCCCGGCATCTCGACGAACACCGCGGGCAGGGTCACGAAGACCAGGCCCGGCCCCTCGCCCGGATCCAGTCCGAGCCGGAATACCATCGGGAAGATCATCAGGCCCGCGAGCACGGCGACCAGCGTATCGGCACCCGCGATGACGAGTGCGGCGCGCGTCAGCGACACGTTCTGCGGGACATAGGCGCCGTAGGTCATCATCAGGCCCGTCGCGACGCCGATGGAGAAGAAGGCCTGGCCCACGGCGGTGACAATCGCCTCCCCGGACAGCTTGCTGAAGTCCGCGCGGAACAGGAACTCGAGACCCGCCGCGAAATCGCCCTCGACGGCCGCGTAGCCCATCATCGCCAGCAGCATCAGCAGCAACGCCGGCATCAGGAACTTGACCGTCCGTTCGATGCCGCCGTGCAATCCGCGGCCGACGATGATCACGGTGGCGAACATGAACACGGAGTGCCAGGCCGTCAGCACACCCGGGCTCGCCAGCAGCGCGTCGAACTGTCCTCCGACGCTCGCCGCATCGGCTCCGCCGAAACCGGTCGCGGCCTTGACGATATACACGAGCGTCCAGCCCGCGATGACACTGTAGAACGTCCCGACCAGGAACGCCGTGATCATTCCCATCCAGCCGATGAGCGACCAGCCGCCCGAGCGGCCGGACTGCCGCGCGACCGCGTGCATCGCGACCGGCGGGCTGTGGTGTCCCTGCCTGCCGATCAGCAGTTCCCCGATCAGGATCGGCAGCGCGACGAGCACGACGCATGCGATGTAGACGAGGACGAAGGCGCCGCCGCCGTTCGAACCGGCGACGTAGGGGAACTTCCAGACGTTGCCGAGGCCGACGGCCGCTCCGATCGCGGCCAGGATGAAGACCGGCCCCGACGACCAGGTCGTATCGTCGCCGCGCACTGCGCCCGCCATCAGCGAATCGTCCTCATATCGGCAGTACCGTCGTATGCTTGATGTCGGACAGCACGATACTCGAATTGACTTCCTGGATACCGGGCAGTTGTGACAACTTCTCGAAGAAGAACTGCTCGTAGGCCTTGATGTCCTCGGTGACGATGCGCAGCAGGAAATCGACGTTGCCGAGTACGACGTAGCAATCGAGCACCTCGGGATATCGGGTGACGGCCTCGGAGAATGCGGCGAGATTGCTGCGGCCGTGCGAATTGAGCTTCACGTGCGCGAACACCATCGTGTTCAGGCCGACCTTCTCGCGATCGATCTTGACGGGCTGATCGCGGATGACGCCCTCGTCGCGCAGGCGCTGGATACGCCGCCAGCAGGCCGATTGTGACAGGCCGATCTTCTCGCCCAGCTCGGAGGCATTGATGCCGGGTTCTTTCTGGAGCCAGGACAGGATGCGCCTATCCGTGGCATCTAGCTCGACAGACTGCATAATTCATGCAATTAATAATGGATTTTTGCATAACTTATTCGAGTTGGGCGCGATTATCAAATGATTTAGCAACGAAAATGCCGGTTCGGCCGGATATCATATTGCGCAGCTTTGTGCGCGGAGTTGCCACATGGGCGTGTTCGATCACCGGGAGTTCGACCAGCACGAGTCGATCCACTTCGTGCAGGATCCCGACTCGGGTCTGGCAGCGATCATCGCCGTCCATTCGACCGCGCTCGGGCCCGCCGCCGGCGGTTGCCGGCGCTGGCGCTATCAGAAAGAATCCGACGCGCTCACCGATGCACTGCGGCTGTCGCGCGGCATGACTTACAAGAATGCCGTCGCGGGCCTGCCTTTCGGCGGCGGCAAGGCGGTGATCCTCGCGAGCGACGCCGCGCCGAAATCCGAGGCGCTGTTCCGCGCCTTCGGTCGGGCCGTCGCCGCGCTCGACGGCCGCTATATCACGGCCGAGGACGTCGGCATCAGCGTCGAGGACATGCGGATCGTCAGAGAAGAAACCCGCTACGTGTCCGGCCTGCCGCAGAGCGGGGACAGTGCGGGCGGCGACCCGTCCCCCTGGACGGCGCTGGGCGTGTTCCTGGGGCTGGAGGCCGCGGTCCGGAGCCGGCTGGGCGCCGATTCCCTCGCTGGCATCCGCGTCGCCGTGCAGGGCGTCGGTCACGTCGGACTGAACCTGTGCCGGTTGTTGCACGAGGCCGGCGCGACGCTGGTCGTGGCGGACGTCGATGCCGCCAACCTCGCACGAGTGCGGGCGGAGTTGCCCGTCACCGAAGTCGCACCGATGGAACTGTTGTTCGCGGACGTCGACGTACTGGCGCCCTGCGCGCTCGGCAACGTGCTAACCTCGGTCACGATCCCGAAGCTCAAGGCGAAGATCGTCGCCGGCGCCGCCAACAACCAGCTGGCCAATCCGGAAGACGGCGCACGCCTCGCGCAACGCGGCATCCTGTACGCGCCGGATTACGTCATCAACGCGGGCGGTATCATCAGCGTGGCGCGTGAGTACCTGGGCGTGAGCCACGAGGCCGAGGTCCGCGACGAAGTGCAACGCATACCCGAACGCCTGCAGGCGATCTTCGCGGAGGCGAAAGGCTCGGGCAGGCCCACCG
>JBAUVS010000414.1:0-1644 GCA_049583345.1 Woeseiaceae bacterium | reverse complement strand
TCTGGGACGAATGGCCGTTGCCCGTGGTGCTGGCCGGCGCCGCCGTCGTGATCGCCGCGAACATCTTGATCATCTGGCGCGAGAGCCGGGTGCGCAGCATCACCGGCGAAAGGATCCGGGCGAAGTTCTAGGGGCAAACGGATCACGATGACTCGCCGCGAATGATTTCCTGCCAAACGGCCCTCCTCTGGATTAAAGGCCTTGCGAGGTACCGTTCATGCAGATTCTCCATAACTCTCTTGCGATTCTTTCGTTGCTGGCAATGAATCTCGCGGCGGCGCCCGCCGTCGCCGGCGAACGTCCGTTTCACGTCGAGGCCAGTGTCGGACGTACTGATATCGGTGACATCGACGGCTTCCGCGTCGATGATTCGGCGACAGCGTTCAGTCTCGACACGGGTTATCGCTTCACTGACTGGTTCGGTGTCGACGCGGCCTATGTGAGGCTGGGGTCAGTAAAGTCGACGATCGAGGTCCAGGTTCCCGTCCCGATCGAGGCATCGGCTGACGGGTTCGAAGTCGTCGCCATCGCCCGCGCGCCATTAACGTCAAAGATAGCCGTTTCGGCGCGAGGCGGGGTCATGTGGTGGAACAGCGAAGCGCGCGCTGCCGGCATGACCAACAACACCAGTGGGAACGATCCGACCTGGGGAGCAGGCGTAGAATACACCGTCCGGCCCACTTTCTCGATCACCGCGCGCTGGACTCGGCACGTCGTCGACGATGTGGATGCCGATACTGTTTGGCTTGGGGTCATGCTGCATTTCGGCGACGTAGATTCAGCCCGCCAATGACGGAAACAAAAGCACACATCGACAGGGAACTCGTCCAGCGACTGCTCGAAGGAGACGAGGCAGCCTTCCGGATCTTCTTCACGGACAACTTCGCGAGGCTATTCCGATTCGCCGTTTACCGGCTCAATGGCGACGAGGCGCTGGCCGAAGACGTCGTGCAGCGGAGCTTGTGCAAGGCAGTCGACAAGCTCGATACCTACCGCGGCGAAGCAGCGCTGTATGCCTGGTTGTGCACCTTCTGCCGCCATGAGATCGGGGCGGCCTTGCGGCAAATGAAACGCTCTCCGGTGGACCTCGTCGAGGACCTTCCGGAGGTTCGCGGCACACTCGAGTCATTGCTGGAAACGACTTCGTTGCCGGAGCACGACGCAGTCCGCAGCGAACTGGCGCGGCTCATCAATGTGACCATGGATAGCCTGCCCGTCCACTATGCGGACGCGCTGGAATGGAAGTACATCGACGGCCTTACGGTTGCAGAAATCGCCGAACGTCAGGGGCGCGGCAGGAAGGCCGCCGAGTCCATGCTGAACCGGGCCCGAGAGTCTTTTCGTGAAAGTTTTGCGACGCTGACCGGCGCCACACTCGGCCTCATACTGGAAGAGGGCCAAAGCACATGAAAAATCAGACCCGACCGGATCCGCTCGAGAGAATCCTCAAGTTCGCGGGCCGCAGGGAACCCGTCGATCGCCAACGAACCGCACGAGTGCAGGACAATGTCCACGCGCGATGGCTTGCGATGCTCGGCCGGCGGCGCGCGTCACGGCGGCGGCGCTGGTTGGCCTGGGCCGGGACAGGCATGGCCGCGACCGCCATGGCCCTGGCGTTGATCTTGTGGTTGCCACGCCCCGGAG
>JBAUVS010000413.1:0-1642 GCA_049583345.1 Woeseiaceae bacterium | reverse complement strand
CGACGGAGATGACGACCGCCGTCACGGTCAGCGCATCGAGGAACGCGGACAGGAATGCGCCGGCGAAACAGAACATCAGCGACAGCAGGATCTTCGAGCGCACGCCCAGCAGGATCTTCGTGAACGTATACAGCAGCATCTCGCGCAGGAAGTAGATGCCGGCGACCATGAACATCAGCAGCAGGATCACCGGAAAGTTCACGACCGCTTCGTGGTACACCATCTCCGGCGTCGCCAGCCCGATGATGATCGCTTCCACCGCCAGCAGGCCGCCGGGCTGCAACGGGTAGCAGCGCAAGGCCATCGCGAGCGTGAAGATGAACTCGAGCACCAGCGCCCAGCCGGCGACGAAGGGGCTGAACTGGGCCAGGATCGGGTTCAGGATCAGGAAGCTGACGATCGTCAGTTTGTACCAGTGCGGCGAGTTGCCCAGGAAATTGGAGCGCAGGGCTGCGGCAAGGGATTGCGCCATTCGTTCTTGTCCTCGTCTGCAGAACCGGCGATTCTAGACGGTTTGGGCGGGAATCGATAGGCGCGGCGACCGTCGCGCTGGCAAGCAGCGCTCCTACAGGTCGACCACGTAATTCAATCCACTTTGTCCCAGACCGGGGTGGTGTGCTCGCGTATCTTGTCGAGGATCGCCTCGTGTGCGGCACGTTCGGCTGCGGTGGCCTTTATGACGACCAGCTTGAGGTTGCCGCGGGCGCGCCGCTCGCGCAGCGCGTCACCGGCGTCGGCGCCGTCGTCGGTGCCGAGATCGGGGTCGAGCGACAGCGCGGTCTGGCCGCCGGTCATGGCGAGATACACGCGCGCGAGCAGTTCGGCGTCGATGAGCGCGCCGTGCACGTCGCGACGCGAGGCGTCGACCTCGTAGCGCTTGCAGAGTGCGTCGAGGCTGTTGCGCTGGCCGGGGTGCAGCTTGCGCGCCAGCGTCAGCGTGTCGAGCACGGTCGCGTAGCGCGAGATTTTCGGCTCGGGATGCGCCATGAGCCTGAGCTCGTGTTCGATAAAGCCGATGTCGAATTCGGCGTTGTGGATCACGAGCTCGGCGTCCTTGACGAACTCGAGCAGCTCGTCGACGATCTCGGCGAAGCGCGGCGCGGTCTCGAGGTCCTCGCGGCGGATGCCGTGCACGGCCTCGGCGCCCTGGTCGATGTCGCGATCCGGATTGAGGAAGCGGTGGAACTCGCGGCCGGTCAGGCGCCGGTTGACGAGTTCGATGGCACCGATCTCGATGATGCGATGGCCGCTGCCCGGCGAGAGGCCGGTGGTCTCGGTGTCGAGGACGATCTGGCGCATGGCCGTATGCTACACGGTCATTGCAAGGACCGCATTGGACCGCTTCGCGGCGCTCGCGATGACGAGACGAGGTCATTGCGAGCCCGAAGGGCGACGCAAGCCGTTGTGGATTGCTTCGTCGCTGCGCTCCTCGCAATGACACTCCCCCAGGTGCGGGCGATGACACTCCCCCGGGGTGCGGACGATGACGAGTCGGCGTCATTGCGAGCCCGAAGGGCGAAGCAATCCATGGTGGATTGCTTCGTCGCTGCGCTCCTCGCAATGACACTCCCCCGGGTGCGGGCGATGACACTCCCCCGGGGTGCGGACGATGACGAGACGGGGTCATTGCGAGCCCGAAGGG
>JBAUVS010000412.1:0-1528 GCA_049583345.1 Woeseiaceae bacterium | reverse complement strand
GCCATCGTCGGCGCGATCGCCGAGAGGTCACAGACACCGTCGTGGGTCAGCCAGACCGGTGACGGCCCTGCGACCGGGCCGGACAGTCCCGCCGGCAACCACGCACGGCCGAGCATCACACCGGTGAGCCCGTCGACCGGTAGATAGCGTGTCGGATCGATAGCGTTCATGAACGGTCAATTCTTCCTGACGGAGTAGATGACGTCCAGCGAGTTGACCTGCCCGCTCGTCGACTCCAGCGTCAGCCGGTTGTTGAGCCGGTACCGTAACAGCAGGCGCCCGAGCTGATCGACGATACCGTAGCCGTACTCCACGAACAGGCGGTTGCCGAGATTCTTGCCGGCGACGATGCGGCTCGTGTCCGGACCGCCCTCCACGGCCAGCTTGTCGAGCCCGAGCGTGCTGCGAATCTGTGAAACGATCACGCCGGCCTGCGACAGCCCCAGCGCGAACGCCGCCTTGTTGAGCATGTCGCCTTCGTTAGAACTGACGTTACCGAGCGGCTGTCCGGTCAGCAGATAGGACAGCGCCTCGGCGTCACTGAGCGGCGGATCGCTGAACACGGTGGACTTCAGCTGGTACGGCACGCCGGTAAGCTGCACACCGGCCGTCACGTCGGGCATCTTGCGCACGGCGCGGACATCGAGGTTGGGTTTGTCCAGCGGACCGTTGAAAGCGAGTTCGCCACGCTCGATCTCGAGTTTCTGGCCGTAAGCGGTATAGCGGCCGTCGTGCAGGCTGACGCGGCCGTGTCCCGTATAGGGCCGCAGACTGCCACCCTCGATACGCAACTCACCGGAGACCCCGGTCTGCAGCCCGAAGGCCGAGACCTGCACGTCGTCGCCGAGCACGGTTCTTACGTCGATGTCCAGTACGCGACGCGGCACGGGCTTCGCCTGTTCGTCCGCCCGGTGCACGACCGCGTCGATGGACGGTTCCTCGGCCGTCTCCGGGATGTCCTTGAGCGCGATGTTCGCACTGGGGACGGTGACTTTGCCGCGGACGCGCAACTGCCGTTCGTCCAGCAGGACCGTGACATCCGGCGACGCATTGACACGCCAGTTGGGCAGCCGCATGAGTTCGAAATTGCTGCCCTGGATGCGAGCCTCGCTGCGCATCCCGGTATCGGCGACAAATTCGCTCCTGCCGGAAATCGACAGCTGGCCGGCGCCGGAACGGGCGCTGCCGTTCACCGTCACGGCACCGCTGTCGTCCTGCCGGATCTCCGCGTTGAATTCCTTGATGTCGATACCGGTCTGCCGCAGGCTGAAGGCTCCCTCGCTGACGTACAACGCACCCCGAAACTTCGGTTCCGAGAGCTTCCCGCCGACGCTGAGCTTGCCATCGATCCGGCCCGAGGCATTACTGATGTTGGGTATCAGGATCGGCACGATCGCGAAGTCGCGCATCTCGAAGTTGACGCCGCCGTCGATGGCAGAATCGCGGTCGAAGACGTCTGCCATGCCCAGGGAGCCGTCCACGCCGGCCGCTTCGTTCTCGAAGCGGATGCGGAAGTTCGAGTCGAGCC
>JBAUVS010000411.1:0-3397 GCA_049583345.1 Woeseiaceae bacterium | reverse complement strand
CAAGATCACGCAGACGGATGCCGGCCTGTTCATCAGCTTCGACCGGGCGATCGTCGAGGAATACCGCTTCGGCGAGAATCGCGAGGTGCAGATCGGCGCGGCGAAGGCGCAGCGGGCATCCGGCTGGGAAGGGCAGGCCTACGCGATCGAGACGGTCGACGAGGACGACGTCCTGCTGACCGAGACGTATCGCCTCGCGGACGGCGGCAAGACGCTCGTGCGCACGATCCGGATCGCAAAGGGCAGCAATGCGCTGCTGGACGTACGCCAGACTTTCGATCGCGCCTGACGCCCGCGCCCTGCGAAAAACGGGCGGCGACGATACTCGGCCCGGCGGGAAGAAAAGGCTTCGTACCGACCGCCGCCCGGGGAACGCACTAGTCCGACATCTCGAACCGGAACAGGTAGCGCACGCCAGTCACCGGTTGCGGCACCCCGTCGACCACCCTCGGCTTGTAGCGAAAGCGTTTCGCGGCATCGAGCGCCGCCCGCTCGAAGACCCGGTCGCTCGACTCGACAACCCGCACGGCGGTGACGCTGCCGCTCGCCGAGACGTCGGATTCGACGAGGACCGTGCCTTCGAGTCCTTGCCGGAGCGCCGGCTCGGGATAGGTCGGCTCGACGTGCATGACGACGACCAGCGGACCGTCCGGCACGACATTGAATTCGTGCTGCAGTGGCCGTGGCACGGGCTGCGGATACGGGGCGACGGGCGTGTAGTCGTCGCCGCCGGCCGTGGGGCGCGTCGTCGGCGGCAGCGGAGGCTCGACGAACGTCTTATCCGGGATGGGATCGGTCAGCGGGGGCGCCGGCGGCGGCGGGACGCGTGTCCACGCCAGCGTGCCGTGGACTCGTTGCGCAGCCTCGATAGTGGCGGGCATGGTGATCAGCAGTTGCATGAGATAGAACAGCCCCACCGTGACGACCGTGCCCGACGATACGGCGGATGCATACCTGGACAACATCGCAGGGTCCTCCTGTTGGATCCCGCCTGCCTATACCTAGAAATACCAAGTATATTGTACATACCTCGAACCACAAAGTAAGCGTTGACATACCTTGTTGTTCAAGGTATGTTGGCCGGATCCGGTCACGAGCACTCCGTCGATGGCGCAGAGCAATCCTCCCTTCATGAGCGGCGTACCCGAGCTGCTGTTGCTGCGCCTCCTCGACCAGAACGAGATGTACGGCTACGAACTGGTGCGATCGGTCCGTGCCGCGACGGGCGAGGCGATCTCGCTGGGCGAGGGCGTGATCTACCCGGTACTCCACGGGCTCGAGCGCGGCGGGGCACTGCGCTCCCGGCGCCGCTCGGTCGGCGGCCGGACCCGGGTCTACTATTCCCTGACGCGCAAGGGCCGGCAACGGCTCACGAAACTCCAGAACGACTGGCGACGCGTGCAGCGGGGCATCTCGAATGCACTGGAGAATCCGGCCCGTGCCCCGGCCTGATCTTGGGGCACTCGAGCAGGACCTGCTGCGCTTCGGCATGGCGCCGCGGCAGATACGCCGCACGCTCGGCGAACTCGACGCGCATTTCGACGACCTGGTCGACGATGCGCTCACGACCGGTCTCGATCGCGAGCTTGCCGAACGGCAGGCGCTCGAACGGCTGGGTGCCATGCAGGACATCGCGACGGCGGCGCGTACGCGGCCGGAACTCCGCGACTGGGCACACCGCTTCCCTTACGTGGCGCTCGTGGTGTATCCGCTGGGCTGCCTGGCAGCGCTCCCCGCGGCGCCCGTGATCGCCTATGCCGGCGACCTGGCCCGCTGGACGGCCTGCGTCCTGCTCGGCGGATTCGTTACCGCCGCGATGCTGCTCCTGCTACAGCTTGCGATCACGCTGGGCTGAACGTCAGTCCCGCGGCGGAGTCGCCGTGTACTTGCGGAGCTCCACCCGACCGCTGAGCTTGCCCTTGTGGTACTGCTCGATCATGACGGGGAGGTAGCCGAGTTCCTTCGCGCACCACAGCGTCGTCGTGCGCTTGGAATTCCCGGTCTCGTGCTGTATGCCGATCGCATCGAAGGTTCCGGCCGGGACCTCGATACTGCGGCGACCGATGTTGCGCACGGTCAGCGGCCTCAGCTCATCCACGTCGAACAGCACATACTTGTCGCTCGGCCGGCCGTTCAGGAGGTCGTACATGAGCTCGTACTGGATCGAGATGCGATCGAATACCGTGCCGTGGAGATCGGTGACGACGGCCTCGTCGTTGACCCTGCCGGTGGCGGTCCCGTCCTTCCAGTCGAAGCGGATCGACACCGTGCCCTTGTCGCGCGACAGGGAATCTTCGGAGTGATAACGATCCGGACGCAGGCCGCTGTCCGGCGTGGCATGAAACATCGAGGTCTCGCTGATCGAACCGTGCACGAACATGCGCGCCCAGCCCGTCGCGCGAACGGTGTGGGTCGCGACATAGCCGCCGTCGTTCGCGACGAGTTCCGTGTCGAGCTGGCCGCCCGCGATACTGACCTGGACGTCGTACTCGGCCGTGTACGGCGTCAGCGGCGTCTCCGCACGGCCGGCTCCCGCGTTCATGCACAGCCCCAGGCACAGCAGGACGCCCACGCGGGATTTTTTGGCGAACATTCGCATCGATGAGACCTCAGGCCGATTTCAATCGGTCCTCGCATTCTCGCATCAGGGACATGACCGCTTGCTGAACGTTCTGCCGGTGCGGCTCGAGTTCCTGCACCGGCGTGCCGCGGGGTATGGCGTACGGTGTCCCGACCGCAACCGCGACCCGGCTGAACGGCTTGGGGATCATGAAGGCATCCCATCGATCGAGGTACCAGGCCCTTTCGGCGGCGCAGGCGATCGGCACGATCGGGACGTTGCCGATGCGCGCCATCATCACGACGGCCGTCTTGAATTCGTGCTGCGGGCCCTGCGGTCCGTCCGGCGTCGAGATGATCGAATAGCCGTTCTTCATCATCGCATGCTGGTCGCGCAGGGCCTGTGCGCCGCCCGTGTTGGCAGAGCCGCGGACGACTTCCGCACCCCAGGCCCGGGCAATGCGCTCCGGGACCTCGCCGTCGACGGACGCGGAGATCAGGAAGCACGCCTTGAAGCCGCGGTCGATCCAGCTCTTGATCAAGGTCGAACAAAGCACGTGATGCTGATGCCAGTAGGCCGGGGCGCACGCCGCCTCACTCTCGATGTACGGCCTGATGTTGTCCTCTCCGATGACGGCGACGTAGCGATACGTCCGCGTCACGAGCCAGGTGAGGGCGCGGAGCACGGGCATGCCGAAGAAGTAGTACAGACGCCGCAGCGGCGTCAGTCGACGGCGGCCGCTGGTATCGGGTCCGTTCTCGGTCGAGACGTTTTCGACAGGTTGCTCTTTGCTCATTTCGTGGAAAGGATCTGACGGCAATCGAGTTTGCAGTATCG
>JBAUVS010000410.1:0-2139 GCA_049583345.1 Woeseiaceae bacterium | reverse complement strand
CCGCTACCTGGACTTCCTGGCCAAAGTCGAGCACGACATCGGCGATCTGCATGCTGTATCGGCACACGTCCTCGTGGCCGACGATGACCTGACGTATCTCGACGATTCGGAGAACACAACGGTCGGCGGACGCGCCAAATCGGTATTCATCTGGACACGCCTGACGAGCCAGTGGAGGAATGACCTTCGGTCCGAAACTACCGTTTGGCGCAGCGGCGTCGAACGCCGACGCGAGGTTGCGGTCGCCGACCCCCACAACATCGACGCAGACCTTTTCGACGTCAGGGACCTTCGAATCCTCGGTATTCGTAGCGACTGGCAATGGAACCCGCATTCGGACTGGATGTTCTCATTTGGCGCGGAACTCGATGACAAACGCGTCGATTACGACTACCGTCTGTCCAGCGTGACGACGGCGCCGGAACATCCGGCACAACCGTTCATCGATCGGCGCAGCCTGTTGAGTATCGACGGCGGGACGGCAGGCGTCTACGTATCGGCCAGAAGGGACTTCGGCCGCCTGGTGGCAGAACTTGGTTACCGCTGGGATGCGGAACGCTACACGGGCCGTGATCAGAGTGTCTCCGGTCCCAGATTGAACGCACGCTACGAGTTCACGCCAACCACGCGGCTGCTTCTTGCCTGGGGCGATTACTACCAGTTCCAGCCGGTAGAGGCACTGCAGGTCGAAGACGGTGTGGAAACGTTCGGCGAGGCGACGTATTCCCGACACGTCATGCTCGGTCTACAGCACCGGTTTCCATCCGGTCTGTACTTTAACGCAGACCTGTATACAAAGCGGTATCTCAAGTTGCGACCGCGCTTTACAAACCTGTTCGACAGCTACGAACCCATACCGGAGGCAGAACCAGACCGATACCGGGTAGACGCTGCGACTGCCGAGGCACGCGGACTGGAGATCGTCGTGAAGCGTCCTTCGACTAGCGGGTTCTCCTGGTGGGCAAGCTATACCTATGCGCGTACTGAGGATCGAATTCAGGGCGTCGACATTGCACGCGAATGGGACCAGCCACACGCGTTGCATGCGGTCCTGAACTGGCAGGGAGCAAGCTGGAACTTCAACCTGGCGTCTTCCTGGCACAGTGGATGGCCTCGCACCGAAGCCGAACTCGGTACGGTCGATACGCCGTCCGGACCGCAGCTCTCGGTGGTCCCCGGCCAGCGCAACGCAGCGCGTTATGCGGACTATTTTCGAGTAGATACGCGTATCAGCCGGGACGTGCATCTGAAGCGCGGCACGTTCACGTATTTCTTCGAGATCTACAACCTCTTCGACACCCAAAATCCTTGCTGCATCGACGAGGTATCAATCAACCCGGGCCCCGAACTTCGCATCAGCGAGGACAACTGGCTACCGCGAATGCCTTCGTTCGGGTTCCGCTGGACCTTCAGCTGAAGGCAATCAAATCGCCCGGCCGGGACGGCCTGATAGAATCGAGCTGAATTGGTTGTCTTTCGCGCCACACGCAAGGGGGCCATCGTGGCAAAACCATTCATAAATATCGACGAACTCGAATACGAGTCCTTCGGCAAAGGTGAGAAATTTCGTGCCGCCCGGGCGCACGTATCCCCGCTGATCGGCGCCCGCATGCTGGGCTACGCCGTCATCCGCGTCGGGCCCGGAAAACGGGCGTGGCCCTATCATGCTCATCACGCCATCGAAGAGATGTTTTACGTTCTCTCGGGCAGGGGAACGCTGCGCCATGCCGGCGAGGAGTACGCCATACGCGCCGGGGACTTTATCTGTTCGCCGCCGGACCCGGGTCAACCGCACCAGATTATCAACAGTTCGGACGAAGAACTCACATACATTGCTCTCAGTACAGAAAGTAAGACGGACGTGATGCTGTATCCGGATTCCGGGAAATATGGCGTATGGCATGGCGACTCTCTCGACATGCGATCGCCGGACAACTTCCTGCTATTCGCGCGCGAAGAGAACGCCGTCGATTACTGGGACGGCGAAACCGATGAATGACGGACACGTGCAAGCGAACCTGCTTCAGGGCACCATCCCGGTTGGTCATCTGATGTAGAATTGCAGGATCCAACCCGGAGCCCCGTCAGGGAGACGATCCATCCATGAGCAAAGCAATTTTCACGCTGTCGGTTATCGGA
>JBAUVS010000409.1:0-2785 GCA_049583345.1 Woeseiaceae bacterium | reverse complement strand
GCCCACGGCTGATCGCGGCTGAAGCCGCTCCTACAGGTACTACCGGACAACGACAGAATCTGTAGGAGCGGCTTCAGCGGCGATTCATTTGTCAGACAATAGCCGCTCCAGATCGGCCGGCGTGTCGACGTCGAGCGCGGCGGGTTCGAACGAGACCGTGCGGACGGTGTAACGCGGGTCGGCAAGCAACTGGCGGGCGCCCACGTCGCCGGTGAGGCTGGCGAGCCTGTCGAACGCCGCGCGCGGGAACAGCACGGGCGGTCCGGCCGTGCCCGCGAACGCGGTGGCGACGATCTCGTCGTCGGCTCCGCTCCAGGCATGGATGAGGTCATGCAGATGCGCGCCCGTGACCCGCGGCTGGTCGGCAAGTACGACCAGGACGGCGTCTGCCGCGTGGCGCACGCAGCGCACGCCGAGCGCGATCGAAGCCCCGAGTCCCGCGGCGAAATCGTCGTTGCGAAGGAGGAATCCGGCGAGCGGTGTACAGGCGCCCGATACGGCACGCCAGTCGTGGCCGGTGACGAGTATCGTCCGCTCGCCGCAGACGCCGGTTGCTGCCGAGACCGCGAGCCTGACCAGCGGCACGCCGTCGATCTCGATCGTCTGCTTGGTTGCACCGTAGCGCTGCGCCGCGCCGGCGGCGAGGACGAGGGCGAATATCCTGGCGGCTCGCGGGTCGGTCGGCATGCCGCAATTGTAGCGTCCGGAGCCGTGAGAGTATCGGCCCGCACTTGCCGGGACGGTTGCATGTGTGTATTTAGGACGACCATATGCCGCTGATCAGAGACATCGACGACGCCAAGGCGCTGGAAGGCGAGGAAGTCGGCCTGTCGGACTGGGTCGTTGTCGACCAGACGCGCATCGATCAGTTCGCGGAGGCGACTTCGGATCACCAGTGGATCCACGTCGATACCGAACGCGCGGCGCGCGAACTGCCGGACGGCAAGACGATCGCGCACGGATATCTGACGCTGGCCCTGATCCCGGCCTTGACGGCGGGCTTCGTCGAGATCGAGAACCTGACTCGCGTCGTCAATTTCGGCGTCAACAAGGCGCGCTTTTACACGCCCGTCGCTTCGGGTGCCAGGGTCCGGGCGCGAGCGGTCCTGTTACAGGCCCGCCACCGCGCCGGTGCGATGATGCTGACCTCCGAAGTGCGGATCGAAGTCGAGGGCGAACGCAAACCTGCCTGCGTCGTCGAGACCCTGGGCCTGTATTTCACCGACGAAGACGCGGACGCGGCGCAGGCCTGAGCCGGCCGCCGGCCACCGGCGCTACCTCGGGTGCAGCCAGCGTGGCAGGAAGGAATACGGATCCTGGTCGGAGGAGCGATTCCAGCCGACGTCGTTCGCCTCGAGCAGCTTCTGCAGGCGGCCGTCCCTGAACGCATCGAAGACCTCCGTGGCGCCGCCGATATGCTCGCCGCCGACGAAGATCTGCGGAATCGTCTTCAGCCCGGTCCTGACTTCGATCGCCTTGCGGATCTTGCCGCCCTGGTCGTCTTTCTGATACGCGACGGAATCGAGGTCGACCGCGCGGTAGGGAATCTCGTAGTGCGCGAACATCTTGCGTACCGACCAGCAGAACTCGCACCATTCGAGCGCGAACAGGACGACCGGGTTGTCGGGATCGTGCGTCGCCCGGTCCAGGAATTCGAGTGCGTCCTCGGGTGCTTCCGTAACCGGCGCTTCCGGTTCGGGCGCCGGCGCCGCTGCGACGTCGAAACGGGCAGCCGGTGTCGATCGGGACAGCTCCAGTTCCTCGTCCGTCATGGCTTCGCCGATGCCGTCGAACAGCGGTGTCGAGAGGTAACGCTCGCCGGTGTCCGGTAGCATGCAGAGGATGTTGGTGCCGGGCTGCGCGCGTTCGGCCACGGCAAGTGCGCCGGCCAGTGTCGCGCCGGCGGAGATGCCGACGAAGATGCCTTCTTCCCGGGCCAGTGCCTTCGACAGCCGCAGCGCGTCGTCGCCCGCGATCGGCAGGATCTCGTCGATCAGCTTGCCCGTGACTGCGTCCTCGGTCAGCTTGGGGATGAAATCGGGACCCCAGCCCTGCATCAGGTGCGGGCGGAACATCGGATGGCTGTCCTTGAGCTTGCCGTCCTTCGTGCGCGCCTGCGGGATGCCGCTGCCCAGCAATTGCGAATTGTCCGGCTCACAGACGACGATCTTGGTCCGCGGGCTCTTCTCCCTGAGCACGCGGGCCACGCCTTTCAGGGTACCGCCGGTGCCGAAACCCGTCACCCAGTAATCGAGGCCGATGTCTTCGAACGCCTCCAGGATCTCCGGCGCGGTCGTTCGGGAGTGTGCGTCCGCGTTGGCCTCGTTCTCGAACTGCCGGACGAGAAACCAGCCGTGCTTCTCCGCGAGTTCGACCGCCTTGGCAAGCATCCCGGTTCCTTTCAGTGCGGCGGGCGTCAGGACGACGCGGGCGCCGAGGAAACGCATCATCTTGCGACGTTCGATGCTGAAGCTTTCCGCCATCGTCACGACGAGCGGGTAGCCCTTTTGTGCACAGACCATCGCCAGCCCGATGCCGGTGTTGCCGCTGGTCGCCTCGATGACCGTCTGACCGGGCTTCAACGCGCCCGTCCGCTCGGCGTGTTCGATCACGCCGAGGGCCAGGCGGTCCTTGACCGAGCCCATCGGATTGAATGCCTCGATCTTGGCGAAGACGTTGACGCCTTCGGGGGCGAGCTTGTTCAGCCGCACGACCGGCGTATTACCGATGGTCTCGAGGATGTCGTCGAATCGTCTGGCCATGGATCGAGTCTCCGGTCAGTGCC
>JBAUVS010000408.1:0-4236 GCA_049583345.1 Woeseiaceae bacterium | reverse complement strand
AAGTATTGCGCCGCGAGATCCGGCAGATGGAAGGTTCCTACCTGTCGAATCGCCTGGTCGACCGATCGAAGATCCTGCTGCAACGGCTGCCCTATATCGAAAAGGTGGACGTCAAGAACGAACCGGTGCCGGGCAGCCCCGATCTGGTCGACGTGAATTTCGACCTGGACTACCGCATGCCCGGACAGTTCAGCGGCGGCATCGGCTATTCGGGTTACCAGAAACTGATGTTGAACGGCAGCATCGTGCACACGAACTTTCTCGGCACCGGCAATCGCGTCGCGCTGGAGGCCACGTCGGGCAGGTACCAGAAGTTCTACAGCCTGTCGCATACGAATCCGTACGTCACGCTGGACGGGGTCAGCCGGACGATGAGCCTGAATTACAGGGACATTACGCAGTACACGGCCGCGTCGTCCGATTTCTCCACGAAGAGTGCCGGCGCGACCATCAATTACGGCTATCCGATCACCGAGTATCAGACCCTGTCGTATGGGCTCTCGTATCAACACGCCGAGCTGCTCGCGTCGGACCGCAGCACCGTGCAGGCCCGCGAATGGGTCCTGAACAACGGCAATCCCTACACGGAGGATTCGGGCTCCGGCTTCAACCTGTACGGGACGAACTTCAATACGTACGAGCTCATCCTCGGCTGGACGTACGACAGTCGCAACCGCGCGCTGTTCGCCAATCGCGGCACGCGTCAGCAGGTCGTGTTGTCCACCGCGGTCCCGGGCAGCGACGTCGAGTACTATTCGGTTCGCTACAATTTCACCAAGTACGTGCCGCTGTGGAGCCCCAAGTGGGTCATCAAGCTGAACTCGGAGCTCGGTATTTCAGAAGCACTGGGCAACACGACGGCGGCACCGCCTTACAAGCGCTACTACGGTGGCGGGCCGGACTCCGTCCGCGGGTTCCGGGAGTCGTATCTGGGACCGCGTGACAGTTTCGGCAATCCCTACGGCGGAAACGTGTTGGTCACGGGTCAGGCAGAGCTTATAATTCCGCTTCCGGATAAATTTGCCAGTCAGGCCCGCGCCAGTTTCTTCTACGATATCGGCAACGTATTCGACACGGGAGAGGTTTCCTTCACGGACAAGCTCGGCTCCCCCGTCGAATACAAGCCGGATATCAATGAGTTGCGCGCCTCGGTGGGTATTAGCGTAGAATGGCTCGCTCCGCTCGGATTATTCCGATTCAGCTACGCCTATCCGCTGAATCCGTATCGGGGCAACGACAGGTTTTACGGAGACGAACTCGAAAGGTTCCAGTTCTCCATCGGTCAGGCATTTTGAGGTTTGAGTTTTTATGAATTTCGTACAGAAGCAACTCATCAGACTGGTCCTCGGCGTCGCGTTCGCATGTGCATTCGTGTTGCCGGCGAACGCCCAGCAGCAACTGAAGATCGGCGTCGTCAATGTGCAGGCGCTCATGGAGCGCGCGCCGCAGACGAAGGCGGCGATGGATGCCCTGCAGCAGGAATTCGCACCGCGGCAGCGGGAAGTCCTCGCGAAGCAGAAGGAACTCGACGACCTGCAGAACAAGCTGCAGAAGGACCTCGCCGTGATGGGCGAGACCGAGCGCATGAACGCGCAGAAGAAGCTCCGGGACTTGCAGCGCGACGTCAAGCGGCTGCAGGACGAATTCCGGGAGGATCTCAATCTGCGCCAGAACGAGGAACTCGGCACGTTGCAGCGCTCGATCCTGAAAGAGGTACAGGACTACGCCTCGCAGCAGGGCTACGACCTGGTCGTGGGAGACGGCGTGCTGTTCGCGAGCAGCGCGCTGAATATCACCGAGGATGTGCTGAGGGCGGTCGAGGCGAATTACGAGGCGACGCCCACGACGCCCACGGGTAAGCAATAGGCAGGGTCGGTGCGCCGGTGCCGATCAGCCTCGGAGAACTGGCGGCACGATTCGGCTGTGAATTGATCGGCGATCCGGACGTCGTGATCGACGACGTTGCGACGCTCGGCAACGCGGGTCCGCGATCGATCAGTTTCCTGTCCAGTTCGGTCTACAAACGCCAGCTGGCCTCGACCCGGGCGGCCGCCGTCATCCTGCGTGCCGAGGACGCCCCGGCGTCGCCGACCGCGTCTCTCGTCACCGACAATCCCTACGCGTGCTATGCGCGAATCGCACAGGCCATCCGTCCGGCGACCGCCTACGCGCCGGGCATACATGTCTCGGCAATCGTGGCGGAGACCGCCGTCGTGGCGGCCAGCGCGCATATTGCGCCGAACGCCGTGATCGAGGACCGCGCCGTCATCGGCGAGAACGTCTACATCGGGCCGACGAGCGTCGTCGGACCGGACTGCGAGATCGGCGCCGACTGTCGCGTGCTCGCGAACGTCACGCTGGTGCGCCGGGTCCGGACCGGCAAGCGCTGTATCTTCCATCCGGGCTGTGTGATCGGCGCCGACGGTTTCGGCAATGCACTGACACCCGAAGGCTGGCTGAAGGTGCCGCAGTTCGGCGGTGTTCGCATCGGCGACGACGTCGAGGTCGGATCGAGCACGACGATCGACTGCGGCGCGATCGAGGACACCGTGATCGGTGACGGTGTGCGGCTCGACAACCAGATCCAGATCGCGCACAACGTCGTCGTCGGTGAGCACACGGCGATGGCGACCGGGTGCGCGATCGCGGGCAGCGCGCGGATCGGCAAACGGTGCATGTTCGCGGGGATGGTCGGCATGGCGGGTCACATCGAGGTCTGCGACGATGTCGTCGTCAACGGCAAGGGCATGATCTCCAAGAGCATCACGGAACCCGGCGTGTACGCATCCAACTTCCCCATCGAACCCGTCCGCACCTGGAATCGGCGGGTCGCGCTGGTCCGCAGGCTCGAGCAACTGTACGAGCGCGTCAGCGAACTCGAGAAGCGCCGCAAGTGAGCGGGTATTCGTACCCGATCGAGGCCGCCGGCATCATGGAGTTGCTGCCGCACCGCCCGCCCTTCCTGCTGCTGGACCGGATCCTCGAGTGCAGGCCGCACGAACGGGTCGTGGCAGTGAAGAACGTCTCGGTCGGCGAGATGCATTTCCAGGGGCACTTTCCCGGCAATCCGGTGATGCCGGGCGTGCTGATCATCGAGTCGATGGCGCAGGCGGGCGGCGTGCTGTCGCACATCAGTAACGGCGATATCGAGCCGCGCCCGCTCTACTACCTGGTGCGGGTCGAAGACGCGCGTTTCCGCCGTCCGGTGGTGCCGGGAGATCAGTTGACGATCACGGCCGAGGCCGGGAAGATTCGCCGCGGGATGTGGTGGTATCGCTGTGAGGCGACGGTCGAGGCGCGGACCGTCGCGTCCGCCACCATCGTCTGTGCGCCGGGAGGGGAGGCGGATTGATACACCCGACTGCCATTGTTGCGGAGAGTGCACGGCTCGCCGACGATGTGAGTATCGGTGCGTACACGATCATCGGCGACAACGTCGAGATCGCCAGCGGTACCCGTATCGACGGGCACGTCGTTGTCAACGGTCCGACCGTCATCGGCCGCGATAATCACATCTACCAGTTCGCCTCCATCGGTGACGATCCGCAGGACAAGAAATACGCCGGCGAAGAAACCCGGCTCACGATCGGCGAACGCAACACGATACGGGAATACTGCACGATCAGCCGCGGCACGGTGCAGGATCGCGGCGAGACGGTGATGGGCAACGACAACTGGATCATGGCGTATGTGCACATCGCGCACGACTGCGTCATCGGCAGCAATACGATCATGGCGAACAATGTCACGCTGGCCGGCCACGTGCACATCGGTGACTGGGTGATCATGGCCGGATTTTCCGGCGTCCATCAATTCTGCAGCGTGGGGCCGCATGCGTTCATCGGCATGTACTCGGGGGCCAATCGCGACGTGCCCGCCTACCTGATGTCGGCGGGGACGCCCAGTGCGCCGCATGGCATCAACTCGGAAGGGCTCAAGCGCCGCGATTTCAGCGCCGAACAGATCCGCAACATCAAGGACGCCTATCGGGTTGTGTACCGGAAGGGACTCAAGCTGGCCGCAGCAATCGAGATCATTGCAGAGCGTGTGGATAGCCAGCCCGAGTTGATCCCGTTCCTCGAATCCCTGCGGTCCTCGACCCGCGGAATCGTCCGTTAGGGAGGCCGTCCTTGCGTATCGGCCTGGTTGCTGGTGAGGCGTCCGGTGACCTGCTGGGTGCCGGGCTCATCCGGAGCATCCGTGCGCGGTGCCCGGATGCGCGTTTCGAGGGCGTCG
>JBAUVS010000407.1:0-1911 GCA_049583345.1 Woeseiaceae bacterium | reverse complement strand
CCCCAGTTCCGGTAGATCGCGCGCACGAAGGCCTGGCCGCGGCCCGTGGACCCGCGCGGGTTCGGCTCGATCACGACGTAGCCCTGCGCGGCGAGGTACTGGGTCGTGAAATCGTAGCCCCAACTGTACTGCCCGACGGGACCACCGTGGATTTTCAAAATCGCCGGATAACGGTGCCCGCTCTCGAAGCCCGGCGGATGCGTGACGAAGGTCTGCACGCGCGTGCCATCCGGGCTCGCGTACTCGGAGCTGGCCTTCTCGCCGAGCGTCACGCGCGCGAAGTAGTCCGCGTTCAGTTGCGTCAGGCGCCGCAACTTGTGCCCGTCGACCCGGTAGATGTCCGCCGCCGCGTTGTCCGTGGCGACCGCCGCGGCGACCTTGCCGTTGTCGCTGACGTCGAAGGACGTGATGTTGATCGGGCCGTCGGCCAGCGTTTCGATCCTGCCGTCGGACACGCGCACGCGCGCGAGGTTTACGCCGCCGACCTGGTCGTAACTGAAAGTGATCCAGCGGCCGTCGGCCGAGAACTCGAAGTCCTCGACCCAGCGATCGAGCGGACGGGTCAGGAACCGTATCGGCCCGCCCGCCGCCGGCACGAGCGCGAGCTCGGTGATGCCGTAGACGCCGTCGACCTGGTACAGGAACGCGATGGACTTGCCGTCCGGGCTCCACGCCGGCGCGCTCTTCACGCCGTCGTCGTGTGTCAGGCGAGTGAGCGAAGCGTCGTCCTTCATGCCCGCCGCGGGCACGACCCACAGGTCGGTCTTGTAGCTCGCGTCGGGCTCGGCGTCGCGGTTGCTGATGAACACGATCGATTGGCCGTCCGGCGAGAAGGCCGGCTCGGTCTCGGCGAATTGCCCGCTCGTGACTTGCGTGAGCTCGTCCTTGTCGATGTCGTAACGATAGACGTGATCGGACGGCCGCTCGGTCAGATAGCCGTCGCCTTCGTCGGCCTTGAACTCGAGCCGGTCGATGACCCAGGGCTCGTCGCGCTCCGCCGGGGCCTCGACGCCGGACTGGTTGTTGTAGGTCAACAGCAGCTGCGACTCGTCCGGCGACAACACGATCGAATCGACGCCCCGGTCGAGATCGGTCAGCAGCTCGGCCTCGCCGGCCCTGTCGAGAGGCAATCGGTACAGCTGGTTGGTGTCGGAACGATCGGACAGGAAATACAGCGCTTTGCCGTCCGCGGAGAAGACCGGCGACCAGGCGTTGGAGGATTCCTCCGTCACGTAGCGCGGCTTGCCGGCGTCCGTAACGACCTCGATCCCGTCATCGAAGACGAACGCGATCAGGCGGCCGTCCGGCGATGTGGCCACCGAATCCGGGCTCGAGACCGCATCGTAGTCGTCGAGGGTGAGATGTGCGCCTGCCGCCGACCCGTTGGCCAGGGCGAGGATCGCGGTGAGCATCAGGGCATACGGCCAGATCGCCGGACGTTTCAAAAGCATGCGTGAACCTGCGTTGCGACGGGGTTATCGCACTATGCTACCTGCTCGCAGGGGAAAATCAGAAGATCGCGCGCACCAGCAGCAGGAAACCGAAGGCGGCCAGCGGTATGCCGACCGGCGCGCCCACGACGCTGAGCGTGATCGCGACGCCCGCGATCATCAGGCCGAGACCGAGCGCCCCGCACAGGATGCGGCCGATGAGTTCGAGCAGCAGGGTCAGCAGCCGCCAGATCGCATAGAAAGGCCACAACAGGATCGGGACGTGTCTTTCGTATGGGTCGTTCATGGTTTCGCCCTCGTCACGTTGACCAGTATAGACACTCCAAACTCGCCATTGCGAGGAGCAGCCCCATTTGTCATTGCGAGGAGCGCGACCACTCCCGTCATTGCGAGGAGCCCAACCACCCCCGTCATTGCGAGGAGCGCAGCTCTCTTCGTCATTGCGAGGAGCGCAGCGACG
>JBAUVS010000406.1:0-2105 GCA_049583345.1 Woeseiaceae bacterium | reverse complement strand
AGCATCTACGGCACCTATTCCGAAGGCTTCGGCATGCCGGACGTCGGTCGCGTGTTGCGCGGCGTGGCCGAGTTCGACACCGACGTGGACACATTGCCGAATCTGGTTCCGTTGGTTACTGACAATACCGAATTCGGCGTGGAATACACGCCCGACTGGGGTAGCATGAAGGTCGCCTGGTATCAATCGTCGAGCGACTTCGGTGAGCGGCTCGTGACCAATGCGGACGGGATATTCGACGTCAATCGTGACAAGACCGTCGTCACGGGCATCGAAGCGAGCATTGCCGGCCGCCCGACGGATTGGCTCGATATCTCCGTCGTGTATTCGAACCTGAAGGGTGAGTTCGATTCCGACGGAGACGGCCATGTCGACTCGGATCTCGGGGCGATCAACGTTGCTCCAAACCGTTTGAATCTGTCGTTCGATGTCAACCCGGATGGCAAATGGAGCGGCCGGCTCCAAAGCTTCACGTATCTCGATAAAACGTTTCGGGACGCAAACAACGCCGTGACTGCCCAGTTCGATGGTTACACCGTGATCGATGCGCTTGCGATGACCACGGTTGGCAGCACGCGCCTGACCTTCGGCGTGGCGAATATCCTCGACAAGCAGTACATCACCTACTATGGACAGGCGGGCAATACGCGTGCGGACCGATATTTTGCCGGCAAGGGAAGGACCTTGACCGTACGCGCGGATTTCCGGTTCTAGTGCTTTCGGAGTAACGACGGCATGACGGGGTCATGATCTGGCTTCGCAAGCTGCATCTGTATTGTGGCTTGACGATCGCGCTGTTCCTATTCATTTTCGCCGTGACCGGTGGCGCCTTGCTCTTCAAGGACGAGATTTGGCGCCTCGAGTATCCGGAGTTCGGGGCGTCGCCGCCAATACTGACGCCTGACGAGCATGCTGCGGCGTTCAGGGCGGTCGAAGCTGCATTTCCCGGAGACGTGCAGTTCGTCAAGACACCGCGTACGGGTCAGCCCACCTATCATGTGTATCTGGATGACGGAGAGGCATTTGTCGATCCGCTCGATCACCGCATCATCGATCGTTGGGCCTGGTACGAGTCACCCGTCGGAATCCTGACCGAACTGCACGTGCATCTTGCGGCCGGGCAGGCAGGCAAGCTCGTCGCGGGCATCGTCGCGCTTACCACGACGGCGATGGCCGTGTCGGGGCTTGTACTGTGGTGGCCAACACGGCGCGCCTTCAGGGCCGCCAGCCTGTGGCCCGCTTCGCTGCGCCGCGTGCACCTGCTGAAACTGCATCGCGATCTGGGCGCAATCGCAAGCCCGATGATTGTGCTGTTCACGCTGACGGCCGGTGGCATTGTGTTTTATCCGACGACACGTGGAATTCTCAATGGGCTCTTCAGTTCGACGACGATGCCGCCCCCTCCAACAGAAGTGCTGTCGGCTCCGACGCTGCCGGCCTCGGCCGCTATTGTGCGCGCGGCCCAGCACGCCTTGCCGGAAGCAAAATTGATGTCCTACTATCCGCCGAGGCCCGGAAAGGTTGCCTTTTTTCGGTTTCGCGAACCCGGCGAGATACACCCGAACGGCCGATCGGTCGTCTACGTCGATAGCGAAAATCAGGCCATTTTGCAGACGATGCCTGTTTCGGAGCAGCCGCTCGGCGAGCGCATCTCGCAATACCTGTACCCACTGCACGCGGCAAAGATGGGTCATGCCTGGTATACGCTGATCGCTTTCATCGCAGCCCTCTCGCTGGCGACGATTGGCATGGTTGGCCCGGCCTCCTACCTTGTGGGCTGGCGGAAGCGCGCACGGGACCGGGAACAAAGACGGCCGGATTGAAACAAGTCAGGGTCTTGTTGCATGGCTTCTTTCTGGGCCGAAATCGGGTGGCTCGATTTTCCTTTTAGGATACGCAGTATCCATCGCGCATTCCGAGTTTTGTCATGGTGTTGAGAATTGAACAAGCAAAGCAGGTCTCTGTTGCCTGTGATCGCTTAGCGCGGCTTCTCAGGACACCACCGACATCGTTCTTAAGGCGCGACACGGCGGTCTCTACGAGACATCGCTTCTTATATACGGATGTTCTCTACCAATTACTCCTGGGTGGGATGAGGATTCGGG